>DNFT01000031.1 GCA_003486385.1 Eubacterium sp.
ACACAGCATGTACCCATACCACGGGCAACAACGGCAGCGTGTGATGTCATACCACCGCGGACTGTAAGGATACCCTGAGCAGCCTTCATACCTGTGATGTCCTCAGGTGATGTCTCAAGACGGACAAGAACAACCTTCTCACCTCTTGCCTTCCACTCTACTGCGTCATCGGCTGTGAATACAACCTTACCGCAGGCAGCACCAGGAGAAGCACCAAGTCCCTTTCCAAGTGGTGTTGCAGCCTTAAGAGCCTTGGCATCGAACTGTGGATGTAATAATGTATCTAAGTTACGAGGGTCGATCATTGCAACAGCTTCCTGCTCTGTCTTCATTCCCTCATCAACTAAATCACATGCAATCTTAAGAGCAGCCTGAGCTGTTCTCTTACCGTTACGGCACTGAAGCATATAGAGCTTACCGTTCTCAACTGTGAACTCCATATCCTGCATGTCATGGTAGTGTCCCTCAAGGATATCGCAGACCTTGATGAAATCTGCATAAGCCTCCGGGAACTTCTCAGCCATCTGTGTGATAGGCATTGGTGTACGGACACCGGCAACAACGTCCTCGCCCTGTGCATTTGTGAGGAACTCACCCATGAGCTTCTTCTCACCTGTTGCAGGGTCACGGGTGAAGGCAACACCTGTACCTGAATTGTCATTTAAGTTACCGAATACCATAGGCATTACGTTAACTGCTGTACCCCAAGAATAAGGGATATCATTGTCACGGCGGTATACGTTGGCACGAGGGTTGTCCCATGAACGGAATACAGCCTCGATAGCAAGCTTTAACTGCTCAACAGGATCTGATGGGAAGTCTGTTCCTAACTGGTTCTTGTACTCAGCCTTGAACTGCTCAGCCAGTGTCTTAAGGTCGGCTGCTGTAAGGTCTACATCGTACTTAACACCCTTCTCCTCCTTCATCTTGTCGATAAGCTGCTCGAAGTACTTCTTACCAACCTCCATAACTACGTCGGAGAACATCTGGATAAAACGTCTATAAGAATCATATACAAAACGCTCGAACTTAGGATCCGGGTTACCGGCAATCATAGCTGCAACAACGTCATCGTTGAGACCTAAGTTAAGGATTGTGTCCATCATACCTGGCATTGAGGCTCTGGCTCCTGAACGGACAGATACAAGAAGAGGATTCTTATGATCACCGAACTTCTTTCCGTTCTCCTTCTCCATCCAAGCTACACCTTCCATAGCCTGTGCCATAATCTCATCATTAATCTTACGACCGTCCTCATAGTACTGAGTACAAGCCTCTGTTGTTATAGTGAAACCCTGTGGTACCGGAAGACCGATCTCTGTCATCTCAGCAAGATTAGCACCCTTTCCACCGAGAAGGTTTCTCATGGTCATGTTACCCTCTTTGAAGGTATATACCCATTTGTTAGCCATTGTAATTCCTCCTAATTACACAATAGATTTTGTTACACAATATCCTGTATTGCTTTCTTGATAACGGTATGCCAGCCATTTAAAATAAATGATATATGTATCGGGCACTCTCAATATCAAGGACTAATAAGAGTATACCATACTTTGTGAAAATTTCCACAATATTTTTTCAAAAAATTTAACAAACTTTCCCAAAAAACATGTAAGTGCTTTCATTTATTATGCACTTTTGCAAAAGCAGGCAAAAAAGGCTTGATTTTCTTGTTATTTTTATAACAATCCTATTTTAATTGTCGTAAAATCCGACCAAACTTGCAAATCCCAAGCTTTCTCTTTCTTTTCCATTTTTGGCAATTTTCCACAATACACTGCTAGAGTCGACATAATACAGGTATTTTTTCGAGCTGAACACTGCAAAACCGGAGCCTTTATCCGTCTTTACATTTTCGACAAGTACTTTGCTTTTTCCTGCATTTTCATTTAAAACAATCAGGTTTTCGTCCTTCACATAGGCACAGCCGGATGTTCCGATAAGTTCAATGCACCCCGTGACATCGCTGTCAAGCTCACCTGCTGCACTGCTAAAAAGTCTTCCGTCTTCTGACACACACCATATCGTTCCGTCTTCTGAGGTAACTATATCCCCATCAATGTCCTCAAAAACAACCGTTGCTTTCTTAGCCTGTATAGAATCTAAATTTTCCTGTACGTCCGTATTCCCATCTTTTCTGGCGGATTTGACAGCCTGCTCAATCTCCTTTATATCCTGACATGCATAATAGAGCTTATTCTGGTTTCGATAGTAGAGCTTTCCATCACCACAGTAATAAAATTCATCATAGGCATTGGCTTTTTCCACCTCCGGAAAGCTATAGCCGTTCTCGTAAATCCACAGCCCTGACTCAGTGATATACAGCAGGGATTTATCTAAAACATTGTCGACAAGGGAGTCAACACCCCCATTTACCAATATATGCTCCCTGTCTGAAATCATGTCATCATATTTTTCAAGCACCGCGTCTGAAACACTGCACAAATACAGCCTGTCCTCTATAATAAACACAGCCTCGTCATTCCTTTCATCATAATCCGCTGTCTTTACATTCTCAGCAATCAGAAGCTTCTTAGACAAATCAGCAACATAGAAATTCATTCCAACAACTGTCGAATAATCCCCTGTTTCAAGCTCATCAAACAGAACCCTTCCATCATCGTCAACGGCAACTATCTTTATTCTTCTGTCCGAATCATATACACTATATTTACTGCCACCAAGGTCATATAAAACAAGAAAATATTTCTCGTCCGGCTCACTGTACAGAACATAGGCAATACATCTTCCCGACTGAGAAAACACATACTCATCCGTGATGTCGCCCATATCCGATACAAGTATATTCTCACTGCCATCCTTCCAGCCAATCAGCAAATCATCTGAACCGCCGGCCTCAACACCTATTTTTCCGAGCAGAGCGGCATTCAGGGCTTCCGTATATGTAAGAAGCGAATAGCTTTCACCATTCCTGTCCAAATTAAGAAGCACTCCGTCATTTATGGAAATAAGCTGATGCCCGTCGAAATACCTCACATCGCTCCTGTCAATACCTCTATATATGGCTATTCCGCCACATACTCCACCGACACACACTGCCACTCCAACAGCAATTGATACCGCAAAAACCAGCTTCCTTCTCTTTTGCCTGATTCTCTGCTCGCGTCTATTGTCCTTCAGATCATCGGCATTCTTTTCCTTCTCTCTCTTCTTTCGTTTTTCAGTGCTCGCAGCCTTCACCTCGCGAAGCTTGGAAAGAAAGCTGTTTTTAAACCCCACAAACCGCTCAGCTATTGTGACTTCCGCCTTTTTATTTGTGAGAGCTTCGCTGGAGTTTTTATCAAAAGCCTCCTGACGACCTGCTCTACCCGAAGTCTTGTGTGACGATTTATCCGAAACACTGACAAGCCCCGAAGCATTATTTTCTCCCTTTTTCTTGTAGCGGAGGTTATTTTTCTGCTGCTCCTCCCACTGCTGTCTTCTGAGCAGATAGTCCTCATTTACAATGACAACCGGGGCTCCGCATTTCGGGCACACCGTTCTTGAATTGTGTTCGCAGCCACATTTATCACATTTAAACATCTATCCGTCTCCCATATATTTTCATCCTGACTATATTTAATAATAGCACAAACATCTAAAAAAACCAAAATTTCTTTTTTGCAAGTCTGTCATACTTTTTCATCACAAGCTCGACAGTCACAAGCTTGGTCTGACCTGCACGTATTTTAGAAACGTCATTATGCGACCTCGCAGCCTCCAGACTCACCCTCCAGTCATCCGATACTGCCCTGACCTTATCCCTGAACAGAGCATCCGCCTTAACTTCATCCATACCCGCCTGCTGCCATGCCATCTGATACAAGGTAGCACAGATTCCGTATATATTAGCCTCTATCTTACACTGGTTCGCCTCGTCCTTCCTATTATCTGCTGCAAGTTTTCCGGTGCGCTCAAGGCTCGCATTTTTTTCATTCATCAAAAAAGTCATAAATTTTTCAGGTTTCATATTTTCTCCAGACACTATATTTATCCACTAATATTTTACGCCATAATACACTGCTCATTTTTTGTAAGTACAGGCTATGACACTCATCCACATAATCTATATGGTCAAGCTTTCAGGTATCATAATTCTATTATTTTATCTTATCATTTTCTGATTTTTGACTCCAACATCATCAAATTATATTAATAAGAATACTTTGTCAACGGTTTTCATATTCATCCAATTGAAAAATACTTATTCGATTTATTCATTCGTAATACATAAATAGTCAGCCCAGCACTAAAAAGCCCCTGCAAAATATCTTCATAGATACCTTGCAGGAGCTTGACTGATTCACGATACTATACTAGTCAAGCGGATATTCGCAATCCGCTTTGCTGCTTGCTCATAACACAATCAAGCAAGTCCCAACTTATTGCTCTATGCAATAGAAGTGGGGAACTTCCTTAATTGTGTTAAATTAGCTGTTAATCATTCCTGTGGTCGACACCGAGCTTGTCATCGTAAACTGCACGACAGCCGCCGATGAACTTAGGTCTGGTTCTCGCCGCCACAAGTGCCGCATGCCCTATATGGTCGATGGAGAGGCGGACCGGAACAGCAACTGCCTTCATATGCATGCCAATCAAGGTATTGCCGATATCAAGGCCTGCATGAGCCTTAATCTCCTCGATCACAACCGGATGCTCGAAATGTGCATACGCCTGTGTTGCAAACGAACCACCCGCCTTCTTCTGTGGAACCACATTCACAATATCAGCTCCCGGAACCGCTGCTTCCTCGACAACAATAGCACGATTAAGGTGCTCACAGCACTGTGCCGCAAGATACACACCCTTCTCGTCAAGTGCCTTCTTGATTCCAAGAAAAAGCTCAAGTGCCACATCCACATCTGAATTAGTTCCGATTCTGCTGCCGACAACCTCACTTGTGGAGCAGCCGATTACCATAATCTGCCCCTTTTTAAGACCTGCAATTTCACATAACTCATGAGCCGCATTATACGCCTGCTGCCTTATATCAGCTTCCATACCGAATCCCTCTTTCTATCACTAAATCCTATGTAATTGCAAAACTCAAATTTAAATCTAAACAGTTGTATAATTTTACTAGTACACTTCCAGACCTTTTTTTACAAGTCGGCATTTAGCGGCTGTCTTTTAGCCGCTTATGTGCCGCTACTTGTTATAATGAGTGAGAACGTGTCTGGAAGGGTACAAGCAAAATTTTACAACGTCCGTAAGTTATACACTAAGTTTCGTAATTACATATCACCCACTTACAACCTGCAGAACTCCTCAACCTCAGCCTCAATAAGCTGCAAGCTGCTTCTCCAGAAGTCAACATCCGTCACATCAATTCCCATTGTCGCTGCGACATCCTCGATTGAATGACAGCCTGTTGATGCAAGCATCTTATTGTACTTAGGAACGAAGCTCTCGCCCTCTTTCTTGTAAAGGCTGTAGAGTCCAAGAGCAAACAGATTTCCAAATGCATAAGGGAAGTTGTAATAGCTGAGCCCTGAGCTGTAGTAATGTCCCTTGCACACCCACATATATGGATGCATTGTATTCTCATCAAGTCCGTCACCATAGGACTGTCTCTGCGCATCAAGCATGATTTCCTTCAAGTCATCTGCCATGAGAAAACGGTTCCTGCTCTGCTCAAATACAGCTGACTCTATAAGGAATCTTGAATAAATATCAACTATGCACTGTGTCTGCTCCCTCAGGTCGCTGTCGATAAGGCTTAACTTCTCCTCATCGCCCGCCTGTGCAAGCGCATATTTTCCAAGGAACACCTCATTGAAGGTTGAGGCAGTCTCAGCAAGCTGCATCGGTGCACCCTGATTTAGCACAGCGACATCCTCAAGCTGTCTGTTGTGATATGCGTGGCCAAGCTCATGTGCAAGTGTGTCGACCGCTCCGAAGGTTCCGTCATAGTTCGTGAGAATACGGCTCTGTCTTATGAAGTTCGCATCGGCACAGAATGCTCCACCCTCCTTGCCCTTTCTAGGATAGAAGTCAATCCATGAATTTTCAAAAGCCTCCTTCATAAGTAAAGCCATTTCCGGCGTAAAGCCTGAAAAACAGTTTACAAGGTATTCCTTTGCCTCGTCAATGCTGTAGCTCTTGCCCGCCTTGCCGATCGGAGCAAAAAGGTCATACCATGGAAGCCCGTTCTTATGTCCAAGAAGCTCTCCCTTCTTTCTTAAGTACTTTCTGAATACAGGGAGGTACTCCTTGATAGCTGTGAGCATTGCATCAAGTGTCTCCTTCTTCATGTCTGACTCGTAAAGTGTCATGTCAAGTGCAGAGTCATAGCCCCTCTTCTCACAGAGAGTGTTTACCTGCATCTTGATATTGTTGAGTGAAAACGCAACTGAATCAGCAATCTTCTCATAAGCCTTCAGCTCTGCCTCATAAGCTTCCTTACGAACCCCTGCATCAGCGCTGTATGCAAGATTTCTTATCTCGGACAATGTCACTACCCTGCCATCATAGTCAACCTTCAAGGTTGAGGTGAGATATGTCTGTAAATTACCCCATGCGGAACCACCTGTCATGTCAAGCTGTGAGATAATCTCCTCCACCTCATCGCTCAATAAGTGCTTAGCGTTCTCCTTCTCCCTTTTGAGCTTATATGAGTACTTTTTTACAAGCTCACTTTCTAAGGCGAACTCGTCCACATCAGGTATTGCAGCATATAGCTTTGAAGCCGCTGAAAAAGCTGCACTTCCGGCTGAGACAGCCTTGCGTAAACGATTAGTCTGAGCCATTATCGCACCATCATCTGTGTTGACCGACTGGCGAAGGCCGATATACAGGCTAAGCTTTCCGGCTGTGTCCGTGATAGCCTCCTCAAGTAAAAGCAGCTCCTCAACCTTAGCTAAAAGCTCCTTGTCATCTGCCTTTACAGCAGCGGAAAACTTAGCTGTGATATCCTCAAGCTTCTTAAAATCCGCCTCGTAAGCTTCATCGTCAAATCCCTTATAAATCTCTTCCAATGACCATTCTGTATTCATAGCAATCCTCTTTTCCCATTTTATTTTCATTTTCAAAATTCCCCTTCCGGCACACAAAGAACTCTCAAAATTCTCTATACGCGCCAAAAGGGGAAAATACTTTACATATAAAACTTAAAACTCGAACTTCTTCTCAAAGTAAGCCTTAAGGTCTGCGATAGCAACTCTCTCCTGCTCCATTGTATCACGGTCACGGACTGTAACGCAATTGTCTGTCTCAGAGTCAAAATCGTAGGTTACGCAGAATGGTGTACCAATCTCATCCTGTCTTCTGTATCTCTTACCGATATTACCTCTGTCATCGAACTCACAGTTATAGGTCTTAGAAAGCTCAGCGTATACCTTCTCGGCACCCTCATTAAGCTTCTTAGAAAGCGGAAGCACACCAACCTTGACAGGTGCGATTGCCGGATGGAAATGAAGAACTGTTCTGACATCTCCCTCACCAATCTCCTCCTCATCATAAGCTGCACAGAGGAACGCAAGTGTAACACGGTCTGCACCAAGTGACGGCTCAATAACATAAGGAATGTACTTCTCCTTAGTCTCATCATCGAAGTATGACATATCCTCACCTGATGTGTTCTGGTGCTGTGTAAGGTCATAGTCTGTTCTGTCTGCGATACCCCAGAGCTCACCCCAGCCGAATGGGAATAAGAACTCGATATCGGTTGTGCCCTTAGAATAGAAGCAGAGCTCCTCAGGTGAATGGTCACGCAGACGCATCTCATCCTCCTTGATTCCAAGGGAGAGTAACCAGTCACGGCAGAAGCCTCTCCAGTACTGGAACCACTCAAGGTCTGTGCCCGGCTTGCAGAAGAACTCAAGCTCCATCTGCTCGAACTCTCTTGTACGGAAGGTAAAGTTACCCGGTGTGATCTCGTTACGGAATGACTTACCTATCTGCCCGATACCAAAAGGGACCTTCTTTCTCGATGTTCTCTGCACGTTCTTGAAGTTTACGAAGATACCCTGCGCTGTCTCAGGTCTTAAGTAAACTGTGTTCTTGGCATCCTCGGTAACACCCTGGAATGTCTTGAACATAAGGTTGAACTGTCTTATATCCGTAAAGTTATGCTTGCCACAGGTAGGACATGGGATATTCTTCTCATCGATGAAATTCTTCATCTGCTCCTGGCTCCACGCATCGACAGAGCCTTCAAGCTCATACTTGTTCTCAGCACACCAGTCCTCGATAAGCTTATCCGCTCTGAAACGCTCATGGCACTCCTTGCAATCCATAAGAGGATCAGCAAAACCTCCAAGATGTCCTGAAGCAACCCATGTCTGAGGGTTCATAAGGATAGCACAGTCAACGCCTACATTATATGGGCTCTCCTGAATAAATTTCTTCCACCATGCTTTCTTAACATTGTTCTTAAGCTCGACACCGAGATTACCGTAATCCCATGTATTTGCAAGACCGCCATAAATCTCAGAACCCGGATATACAAAGCCTCTTGCCTTGGCAAGTGCTACAATCTTGTCCATTGTCTTTTCCATAATCTTCCTCACTTCCGCATCACTGCATATTTTAATTTATCCACATTTTTGTGCATGTGCAAAATTTTACAACACATTTTATATTATTGCAAGGTAAAAACTCTTTAATAATCCACGGAAAAATCTAAACAGCTGTTATTTATGTATGTTTTCCCATGATTCCCACATATTTTTTATTATTTTTCCACCATTTCAAGCATATCAAGCGATTTCATTCTCTTATCAACATAGGTATCAACACACCTGTGCATAACCTCTGTAAGCTGTGCAAGCACATCTTCCTTAACGATAAACGAATACAGCCTGTCTACCGGTGTCGCCACTATGTACTGCAATGTATACAGCGTTGCGGGCGATATACGCATGACACCGCGGTGCCCCAGACACGAATGGCACACAACCCCATCCGCTTCAATTGAAAAGCCCTCAAGGTTTTCCGATGAACCACATGCTGTACAGCAGAAGAATTCAGGATATTCACCATTAATCACAAGCTGCTTAAGCTCATACACGGCTCTTACAAGCCTGTCAGGTATCCTGCTGTCCAAAAGTGCCCTAAGCGAATAGTACAACAGGCTTAACATGGCACCTCCGTCCTCATTCTCCCTTGCAAAATAATCGGCAAATTCAAGAAAATAATAGCCATAACAGGCACCGTCGAAATCCGCCGCAAGCTCACGGAAATAGTTCTTTATCACGGCCTTCTCGACCGTATATGAGCTTCTTCCCGGATAGATTGCGAAGGTTCCGAAGGCAAAGCTCTCGCATGCCGCCATCAGCGCATTGCCCGGCTTTCTTGCTCCCCTTGCGAATGCACTGATTTTTCCAAGCTCCTTCGTGAGCAGAACAACTCTCTTGTCATATTCCCCTATCGGACCCGCTGCGATAACCATGCCCGTCACCTCAAGCAATTCTGCCATATCCTAACACCTCAACCCAATGTCTCCGCATCTGCCGATTCAGATAATTTCACGTTGAATTTTCTGTCTGAATAACCGGTTACCGGAGCCATTATTTTTTCAGAGCCTTCTCATCATAGCCGTAATTTTTCATAAGAAGGTCATTATCACGCCATTCCTTCTTGACCTTGACCCAGAGCTTAAGGTTCACCTGCATATCCATCATGCGCTCTATCTCGAAACGTGCGGCGGAGCCTATTTTCTTTAACATTTCTCCGCCCTTTCCTATTATAATGCCCTTGTGGGAGTCTCTCTCACACACGATTGTCGCGTCGATGTCTATTATATTGCTTCCATCGGTTCTCTCCCTCATGCGCTCTATGGTCACGGCTATTCCGTGAGGTATCTCATCGCTTAGGCACCTTAATGCCTTCTCCCTTATAAGCTCTGCCGCAATCTGCTTCATAGGCTGGTCGGTAACGGTGTCCTCATCATAATACATCGGGCCACAAGGAAGATACTTGAAGATAGCATCAATGAGGTCATCCGTATTCTGCCCCTTAAGCGCAGATACAGGAACTATCTCATCGAATCTCACAATGTTCTTATACGCATCGATGAACTTAAGAATCTCTTCCTTCTTGACTGTATCGACCTTGTTTATTACAAGGATAACCGGCTTCTTACAGTTCTTTAAGTTCGCGGCAATCTGCTGCTCCCCCGCACCGATATAGGTTGTCGGCTCCACAAGCCACAGCACAACATCCACATCGTTCATGGTCTGCTTTGCCGCATTGACCATATATTCACCCAGCTTATTCTTAGCCTTGTGGATTCCCGGTGTATCAAGAAAGATAATCTGTCCTCTCTCCTCTGTATACACTGTCTGAATCCTGTTTCTCGTTGTCTGCGGCTTATTGGAGGTAATCGCAATCTTCTGTCCTATAAGTCTGTTCATAAGCGTTGATTTTCCAACATTCGGGCGCCCGATGAGCGCCACGAAGCCTGTCTTTAATTCTGCCATTTTTTCCTCATTTCCATTATCTCTTACGCAAGAGGCTCAATCACATCGAACATGTCCTTCGCCTCATTAATCTTATCCTCATTTCCGACCACACAGAAGTATCCGTCATCAAGCACAGCCTTCACCATACCTGAAAGTGCCCTTATATCCTCCACAGTTGCACCTAACACTTCGTCTCTTTCCTTCTGGAGCATCTGCTCTGTGAGTCCGCTGATATATGCCTCAAATGAATCCGAACCCTTTACCGAAGGAGTCTTTGGAAGGTCAAGGTCTGATATTGTTCCTATAACATACTTGGTCATCTCGCGCTCGTCTGCATTGAAGCTCTCAACGTACTCAGGAGCCTTATCATATATCTCGTTTGTCTTTTCAAGGTTCGGGTCCCTGTATGATGAGAATGCGCCAAGTGAGCTTGAATAGCTTCCAAACGCTGCTCCACAGCCGTAGGCTCCGCCCTTTACGCGGACATTGTTCCACAGGTAATCACTGTTCATCATGTTTGCAAGTATTCTCATGGCTCCGTTGTATTCTATACCTGCCTTATCATAATCACCGACACGGCATACGAAATTGACCTGTCCGCTGGTCTTTAATGCAAGCCTTGTCTTTTTAAGTGTGAGTGCTCTTGTGGCAACAGGAAGCTGTTCTGCACTGAGCTTATCTATAAGCTCCTTTATAAGCCCGCTCATAAGCTCATAACCCTTGTCATCAGCGGTATATGACACGATGAGATTGCACCTTGCAAAAATCTCAGCCGCAGCCTTCTTCATTCCCGCAGCAAGGCTCTCCTTCTTATCGTCAAAGTTCTTGTAAGCATCATCAAGGAAGCTGTAGAAGCCTCTTCCTGTAGTCTGCTTTCTTATCATGGCACTCTCTTTTATCTGTGCTGTAAGCTCTGCTATTCCCACTGCATTTCCTGTGCCCTGCATTCTCATCTGCATACCGGCCTTTGTCTCGCCGATAATCTCTTTAAGACGCTTGTAATCTTCATACACAGTATGGTTCATAATCTCATCCATAAGCTCTGTGAGCGCTGCAAGGTCACCATAGAGTGCTTTTCCTGTGACATTGAGTGCATAGCGGTAGCCCTGCGCCGGCTTAACAAATGTTGTTCCTGCACTGCCGAAGCTTATACCGCCCGTCCTGATATCCATAGCATTGGACAGCTCAACGAAGCTGTACTTTTCCGTGCCGATGGAACCTAATACCTTGGTGAGAAGTCCCACATAAGGAAGCAGCTCATCCTCCACCTTATCAATGTTAAAGCTGAGCTTCAGATATCCTATACCATTGGTATTGATATTGTGGTGGATGACCTTGACGCCCTCAATGCTCTTCTCTGTGTTGTAAATTGTGGCTGCCTTCCTGCCGATGTCCTCTCTCCTCAAAAGCGGAATGCTCTCAAGCTCCTCCTTTGTTGACGGCTCACTCTGATAATCCTTGAGTGCCCTGGTGTCATCCACAAGTGCCTGAAGCTGCTCCTTTGTGAGTGTCTTTTTGTACTCCTCAAGCTTCTTAGCTGTATCCGCCTCAAGCTTAGCCGTGTATCCGACCTCCGGCTTTAACACAACAACCGATGAATGTGCATTATCTAAAAGATATTTCTTTATAAGCTGCTCAAAATAATCTGACTCTACCTGCTCCTTAAGGAAAGCATAAGCCTCACCCAGCTGCATGTTGAGGAACGGCTTGTTGTCATCATACAGCCAGCTGCTAAGCATATCTATTCCGTACATAAGTCCCTTAGGCCATCTTCCGAAATCAGCCTCCCTGTAGCGGAACTCATTGTAGTTAATTCCGGCTCTCAATGTATCCTTATTGATTCCTTCTTTTAGAAGCTTTTCAAGTGATTCCTTTATAACCTTTACAAATTCCTTCTCCTTATCCGGGTTGGTATTTGCTGCCATAATAGTCACCATAGGCTGTCTGATGGAATTATCATAGGAACCGCTCACATCCTCACCGATACCGGCATCTATAAGAGCCTGACGTACAGGAGCACCCGGCGCGTTAAAGAGAGCATACTCAAGCACTGTAAAGGCAAGTGAGAGCTTCACATCACCTGCTTCTCCGATTGAGGCATTGTACGCAAGGTAGGTTTTATTGTCCGTACCCTCATCCTCCGTCACGGAGTACACTCCCTCAACCCTTTCTGTCTTGTCAAATGACTTCTGGCGCGGAATCTCAGAATCAACTGTAATCTCATCATAATTTCCAAGATATTCCCTGTCAAAATACTCAAGTCTCTCCTCCATGTCACAGTTGCCGTACACGAATATATAGCTGTTGGCAGGATGATACAGGGTTCTGTGGAAGTTCACGAACTGCTCATAACTTAAATCCGGGATATACTGTGGGTCACCGCCGGACTCAGTAGCATAAGGTGTATCAGGATAGAGCGAATTAAGGCACATGCGGTACACTCTCTGTGTAGGTGATGAAAATGCACCCTTCATCTCATTGTAAACAACGCCGTTGTAGGTAAGTGGAGCATCCACATCGGCAAGCTCATAGTGCCAGCCCTCCTGCTTAAAAATCTGCTCCCTTGTATAGATGTTAGGATGGAAAACCGCATCCATGTATACATCAGTGAGGTTCTTGTAATCGACATCATTGCAGCTTGCAATAGGATATATTGTCTTATCCGGGAATGTCATGGCATTCAAAAATGTATTGAGCGAGCCCTTCACAAGCTCAACAAACGGATCCTTTGCCGGGTATTTTGCCGAACCGCAGAGTACCGAATGCTCAAGAATATGAGGAACTCCCGTGCTGTCCGCAGGCGGTGTCCTGAAGCCTATACAGAACACCTTATTCTCATCATCATTAGAAACCATGGCTATCCTTGCGCCCGACTTCTTATGTCTGAACAGATAGCCCTCCGAAGCGATATCATCAAGCTTCTGTTCCATAACCAGCTCATAAACTTCTTTGTTGTAATTCATGTAAGTCTCCATTCCGGGAACGTATAATCTCTGTGACGCATTGCCCGGGACATCAAAATATCCTATCGTTCGTCTCTGTGACGTTCCCCACACAGATTCACCTCTAATTCCCAGGCACACTATTAAAATAATTTTACCACCAAAACCATATTCAATGCAAGAAAAAAAGAAATCCGGAAGATGGACTGATTCCGGATTCCTTTCACTATTTATAATTTCCCTTTATGATAGGTGACAACGGCTTATATATGAACAGCGTGACCACAACGCTCACCATCGCCTTGACAAATGTAAAAGGAAGGTTGAATACCAGAAGTGCCGGAAGCAGCGATGTTATGCCCGGCAGGATAGCCGTGTACATTCCGATTATGACCTCCATCGGAAAAGCAAGCTTGTCATAGAGCGGATAAATTATAAAGTAATTCGACACAACCCCGACCAATGACATTATCACGGCTCCGCTTAAAAGCGCTATGATAGCACCCTTCTTCGTCTTATGCTTCTTATATATAAGCCCCACAGGAACCACAAACGCAGCTCCGAGTATGAAGTTCGACAGCTCACCCACCCACATTGTATGTGATATTGCAAGGTGAAGCAGATTCTTTAGCAGGCATACCAGAACTCCCGCCACCGGTCCCATCGAAAGTGCCGCGATGACAGCAGGCAGTTCTGAAAAATCCATTGTCAAAAAACTGGGAACAATCGGAAGCTTGAATCCGAAAAGATACAAAACATAGGATACCGCCGTAAACATGGCAGTCACAGTCAGTGCACGAACACTGAGAAAAGACTTCTTATTCATTATAATCCTCCTAAAGGCTCACGCCTTCTTCTTTCATCCGGACTGTACCGTTGGTATGGGAATCGCACCCAATCAGCCGCTGTATGCGGGTCGCAGACTATACTGCCAGTCGAGAATTGCAGACAAGTATTATATTCATGCCCGCTCACTCTGCCCTGAAGGTTGGAGATATTTCTCTAACTTCCAAATAGTATTGTTTCTACATTACATTTGTCCATCTCATATAAAATATCACTTTAACGCATGTAAGTCAACCTTATATCCATGATGTTTGGGTCAAAACATGTGCTATAAACTTAGCATGTATAACTTATTATATTTATGCATATCACGACTTTTGGAAGAAGCTTAGATGTTCTTAGAACTCTGTTCACACACTAGCCAGAACCGG
>DNFT01000101.1 GCA_003486385.1 Eubacterium sp.
TGGGACAGGGGTCTGACCCCGTGTCCCAGCGTAGATTGTGAGGAAAAGAAAGTTATGATGGAAAAGAATGCGAAGATATATGTTGCCGGACATCGCGGAATGGTTGGTTCGGCAATTGTAAGAGAATTAAAAAGACAGGGCTATGAGAACATTATTACAAGGACACACAAGGAGCTTGACCTGTGCAGGCAGGAGGACGTTGAGAAGTTCTTCGCAGAGGAGAAGCCGGAGTATGTATTCTTAGCAGCTGCAAAGGTTGGCGGCATCGTTGCTAATCAGGAGGCACTTGCCGATTTCATGTACTACAACATGACCCTTGAGATGAATGTTATTCATTCCGCATGGCAGAACGGCTGTAAGAAGCTGGAGTTCCTTGGCTCATCATGTATTTATCCAAGAATGGCACCACAGCCTATGCCTGAGAGCTGCCTTCTCACATCTGAGCTTGAGAAAACCAACGAGGCGTATGCTCTTGCCAAGATATCAGGTCTTAAGTACTGTGAGTTCCTCAACAAGCAGTACGGAACAGACTATATTTCTGTAATGCCTACTAACCTTTATGGTCCGAATGACAATTATCATCCTACACACAGCCATGTTCTTCCTGCACTTATCAGAAGATTCCACGAGGCGAAGGAGCAGAACCTTCCTTATGTTACCTGCTGGGGAGACGGAAGTCCGCTCAGAGAGTTCCTCTATGTTGATGACCTTGCCAACCTGTGTGTATTCCTTATGAATAACTACAGCGGTGACGAGACAGTCAATGCCGGAACAGGCAAGGAGCTTTCAATCAAGGAGCTCACAGAGCTTGTAGCCAAGGTTATCGGTTACACAGGTGAGATTCGCTGGGATGCCTCCAAGCCTAACGGTACTCCGAGAAAGCTTCTCAATGTGTCAAAGGCAGCTAAGCTTGGCTGGACATACAAGACGGAGCTTGAAGAAGGAATAAGACTTTCCTATGAGGATTTCCTCAATAACCCTATGAGAGCTGAAAGATAAGATATATAAAATAAAATATATTTTCAAAAATAACTGCCATTAAAGCCTTAAGTTTCAAGGCTTTAACGGCAGTTTGCTTTATATTTTGTATGAAAATTTCTGTTTTTTTCGGATTTCACTTGCTTTTCATCTGTATTGTCCATAGAATAAGGTTTTTATTAACACGCTGCACCACTTGGAAATGTTGGCTTTGGATACTCCATACTCATCGGTGATGAATTACATAGATTGGTAGCAATGCAGCTGTTTAGAAACGGAAGGCGACCATTTTGCTTCGCAATATGTACTTTGGGAAGAGTTTGAATAGTAAACAGAGTTTCATAAATGGCATAAACACAAATTATCTGCTGGAGAAAGACTTAGTTGACTTGATTAAATTTCATTGATATAATAAGTTTCATTACATGAGTGAAAGCGGTGATATAAGTGAAATTAGATAGAATGGGATTAGAATGTGTCGAGAATAAGTTTTTAAAACTTCCTAATATTCAGAAGTATGAAATTGTCAGCAGGACAGAAGATGGTTTTATTGCATCTGTGGAGATGGATGATGGGTATGAGTTTCAAATAAATGCCTGCTTCTTGAATAGGGTATTTCCGTCCACAATTATGAAATTGATTGACAAGCAGGATAAAAGTCGTGGAGTTAGCATTTTGGTTGCTCCATATATTTCAGACAGAACAGCACAAATATGTGAA
Source organism: Eubacterium sp. (assembly GCA_003486385.1). Taxonomy (GTDB): domain Bacteria; phylum Bacillota; class Clostridia; order Lachnospirales; family Lachnospiraceae; genus CAG-882. The sequence continues at coordinate 1,699 of DNFT01000101.1, forward strand.
GATAACGGAATGGGTTATTTTGACTATGCCGGAAACTGTTGGTTTGTGGGTCATTCTATTTATTTATCTGAAAAAGGGAATAAGAATCCAAGACCAAAAGAGCAAAGGTCTGTGTCTATATTTGAAAGGACTTCCGTGGTGTCTTCCTGTATTTTGCGCGAGCTGTTTGCTGATGTAACTAAGATATGGAAGCTTAAATATCTATCGGAAAAGGTAAATTGCAGTATTGGACAGGTATCCAAACTGATGAAAGTTCTGGTGGAAAATGCATGGGTAGAAAAATTGCCGGATGGTTATAAGGTTATTGATCCAGAAGCACTCTTGTTGGAATGGAGCAGGGATTATGGTAAAAAAGAAATAACATCCTATGCTTGCTATAGTTTAGATACTATATCTGTTATTGAGGAGCGATTAAAAAAATTAAAGATAGATATGGGGATTGATTCTTATCTTACAGGATTGTCCGGGGGAGTGCGTTATACACCAGTGGTCCGTTACAATAAGGTACATGTTTATATAGCACCGGAAGATATTCAGGAAGCAATCCGATATTTGGACATGAAAGAAGTAAATAGTGGTGCCAATGTGGTTATTTTTCCATTAGAGAACGATTCCTATATCAAGGATTATAGGGTGATTGATGGTTCGGCAGTAGTATCCCCTCTGCAAATATATTTGGATTGTATGCAGATAAAGGGCAGGGGAGAGGAAATGGCGGATGAGGTTTTGAAAAAGGAGATACTTAGATGGTAAGAGATGAAGACTTGAAAAGCAGCGTAGACTATTCGGAAGGTCAGAAGCGGGCTGCACATAGAGTTTTGGTAGAGTTGGTTAATATTTTTGAGGAATATGAAGATGAAATCCGTGTGGTAGGAGGCTGGGTTCCTGATTTAATGTTTCCGGAAGAAGGTCATGTGGGAAGCGTGGATGTAGATATTATGATTAATCATCTGACTTTGCAGGATGAAGGTTATCAGAATATGTCGAGGATACTTCAGAAAAATGGATACAAGGAGCATACGGAAAAATATTTTTCCTTTGTAAAGACAGTGATGGTGGATGGAATATCTTATGATGTGGATGTAGATATTTTAGCTGGAATGTATGGTGGTACACAATCGAAGAGAAGAAGTCAGCATGTGCAGGGGATTAAGGCACTAAAGGCAACAGGTGGTAATTTTGCATTTGAATTTCCGGCACAGAAGATTAGCGTGGAAGCAGAACGACCAGATGGAGCAATAGATGTTGCGAATGTCAGTGTTGTAGCAGTAGTTCCTTATTTGATAATGAAAACAGCAGCAATGGGCAGGGGAAAAGCGAAGGATGCTTATGATATTTACTTTATTATCAAACATTATGTTGGTGGAGTAAGAGCGTTGGCGAAAAAATTTGAACCTGTAAGGGATAAAAATATTGTAATAGAAGCGAAAGATAAGTTAGCAGGTAAATTTGCTTCTGAAAATCATGCCGGGCCAAAAGATGTGGCGGATTTTATGGATTTAGAGGATGAAGAGAGTATAGAAATGATTAAGAGGGATGCTTACGAACAAGTGCAGGCATTATTGAACTTAATATAGGTATTCAAAAACATTAGGGATGTAATAGTCTCACCGGTCTCAAAATATTTCTTGAAACCGGTGAGACTAACCTCAGTAGAATGCTTTCTGCATGTCAAGTAATTGCAGGTATAGTGCTTTAACAGTCTACACAGGTGGATATATGGTTTCTTTTTTGCCTACAACGCAGATGACGTTATAGATGCAGGAATGGACAAAGTAATCTTTCTTCATCATGCCGCTGGCAAGGAAATGTTTAAAAAATAAGTTTTATATTTACAAAGAATGTGCGTTTTGATATAATCAAGGCGCACATTTTTTATTCTAAAATATGGATACATTGTTGTGAGTTGGGAAATTGGCTTACATAGTAAAAAAATTGATTTATATTCACATAATTACCGGCATATATATATTAGGTCGGCGCTTGTAAATGTTAAGCGAGGATTATATTGGACAATATCCCGATGGCTTAAAACTATATTAAAAGCAGAATGGAGATTATTATGGGAAAATATTTTGGTACGGATGGTTTTCGTGGTGAAGCAAATGTAAATCTTACAGCAGACCATGCATTCAAGGTGGGAAGATTCCTTGGGTGGTATTATGGTGAACTCAAGAAGAGGAATGGGGATGATACTCCTGCACGAATAGTAATCGGAAAGGATACAAGACGTTCGAGCTATATGTTTGAGTATTCATTGGTAGGCGGTCTTGTTGCCTCAGGCGCGGATGCGTACCTGCTTCATGTCACAACAACACCGTCTGTTGCTTATGTGGCAAGGACGGACAACTTTGACTGTGGAATAATGATATCGGCAAGCCATAATCCGTACTATGACAACGGAATCAAGCTTATCAACGGACAGGGCGAGAAGATGGATGAAAAGACCATAGAGCTTGTCGAGGCATATATCGACGGAAGACTTGAGGTGTTCGGCGAGCATTATGAGGAGATTCCTTATGCGCACAAGGACAGAATAGGCTGTACGGTTGACTATGTATCGGGACGCAACAGATATATGGGCTATCTCATATCGTTGGGCATATATTCGTTCAAGGGCATGAAGGTGGGGCTTGACTGCGCCAATGGAAGTGCATGGAATATTGCAAAATCCGTTTTTGACGCACTAGGTGCCAGGACTTATGTCATAAATGCCAATCCGGACGGCACCAACATCAATATGAACGCAGGTTCGACACATATAGAGGGACTTCAGAGGTTAGTGGTTGAGAATGGACTTGACGTGGGCTTTGCCTATGATGGCGATGCGGACAGATGTCTCTGTGTCGATGAGAAGGGAAATGTTATCACAGGTGACCACATCCTCTACATATATGGAAGGTATATGAAGGAGAGGGGCAAGCTTGAGAACAATACAGTTGTAACTACTGTAATGTCCAACTTCGGTCTGTATAAGGCATTCGATGAGCAGGGAATAGGTTATGCCAAGACTGCTGTAGGTGACAAATATGTATACGAGTATATGTGTGAGAACGGATGCCGAATCGGCGGGGAGCAGTCGGGACACATCATTTTCTCCAGGTATGCTTCAACAGGCGACGGTATTCTCACCAGCCTTAAGATGATGGAAGTCATGATGGCAAAAAAGAAGAAGATGAGCGAGCTCTGCGAGGGTCTCTCAATCTATCCGCAGGTTCTCAGGAATGCAAGGGTTACAGATAAGCGTGCCGCACAGGATGATGCGGATGTTCAGGCAGCAGTTAAGGCTGTAGCGGACAGCCTAGGTGATTCGGGACGTATTCTTGTGCGTGAATCGGGAACGGAGCCTCTCGTCCGTGTAATGGTCGAGGCCGAGACAGATGAGATCTGTGCAAAGTACGTTGAGAGTGTAATTGACGTCATAAGAGAAAAAGGCTATATGCGTGAGTAAGCTTATATAAGTGTGTAAAGTTAGAATATGCGTGAGTAGGCTTATATATGTGTGTAAAGTTAGAATATGCGTAAGTAGGCTTATATAGTGTGTAAATTTAGAAAAATTATGGCTTTAAAGCGGCACATATAACGTAGTATATGGACTAAAAGTAAAATTTAATTCAAGCTTAATAAAGATTTAACTAACGAGTTGGTTTAACAAAGACTATCTACCTGTCTGGTATGTAGTCTTTGTTTTTTTATTGTGGTATAATGTATATATCAGTTCGCAGTTAAGAGGTGACTTGGTATGGTATATGATAGTTATGAATTCGGTAAATATCTAACGGAGTTGCGCAGGAAATATAATGTCTCCATGAATGTGGTATGTGACGGTATTTGCGACCAAAGTGTTATGAGCCGTATCGAGAATGGCGAAAGGGAAGTCAGTAAGCTGGTTCAGGACAGACTATTGGGAAGACTTGGTGTTGCACCGGAGAATTTTGAGAATATGGTATTTTCTGATGAGTATGAGCGTTGGAAGGTTCGGCAGAAAATAGTCAATCTAATCATGAATGAGAAGATAGATTCAGCGGAAGAACTTCTTGAGAAAATGTATTCTGAAAATACATTATGCGAGCGCAGGAAGATGATAGAAGATTTGGATGCCGTTTTGGAAATGCAGTTTTACTATGCTATGAAAGCACAGATACAGCAATATAAGAATGTAGATGGAAAGCAGATTAGAGGAATATACAAACAGGCATTAAAACAGACGGTGAATGGGTTCGAAAAGAGCATGGGGCTTAATGATTTCTTTAAAAATAGGAGATTTTCAGTCGAAGAGTTAAATTTATTGATTGAGTATGTTCGGTATTTGCCGGTAAGTAAAGGAATTACATCTATAAGGAATATAGTTAAATACATAGAAACATCTAATCTGGATAAGCTGGCTAAAGCTAAGGTGTACCCTAAGGCGGTCTATTTTTTATATATGCTGGAGAGTAAAAGAGGCATAGAAAACAATAAGAAAATAATGAAGCTTTTAGAGGCTATAACAGAAGCAATAGAATATTTGAGGAATTCATTGAGGATATTTTATTTATATGAGCTTCTGGACGCTAAAATGAAGCTTATATCGATGTGTGATGAGAGCTTAGCGGAAAAATATAATTTTCATATAGCTGATTTGAAAAATAAGGATATGGTAGATGTCAACTACATGGATAGATACGGTAATACGGGGCAATATTCTTTTGAGGAGCAGTATATATGGTGCAAGTTTGCATCGTTGGTTCTTGATGATATATACGCTCGAAGCAAGGTTAGAAAGGATACATTTGAATATTGCTATATCTATGTGGACAGAGATGTGTACTGTATTGAGGATGTTATAAGAATTCGGAGAAAAATGTTGAAAATGAGCATGGGAAATCTGTGCAGGGACATTTGCTCAGAAAGGACAATCAGCAGACTTGAACGTAAGCTGATGAAACCGCAGGCTGCACAAATACATAAACTATTTGAGCGTCTGGGACTTTCGTGTGAATTCAGCAGAACGGAATTGACAACTTCTGATATAAATGCTCAGGAAATATTGAGACAGGTAAGGTTGTGTATAAATAATGGAAATTCAGATAAGGTAAATGAACTGTTGGATAAGCTTAATGAATATTTGGATTTTAGCAATGCACAAAATAAACAGATAATGCTTAGAATGAAGGCCTGCATTATGAGAAAGGAAAAAGAATATCGGATTTAGAATTTGTTGAATGTATTAAAGAATCTTTAGAGTGTACATTGCCATATAAGGTTGCAGTAGCTGATGGCGAAAAATACATGAGCAATGGAGAGATATCTTGTATTAATAATATTCTGGTGACAAAATCATCCGAAATCAAGGAAGTAGAAGAGTGCTATAATGCTTTGTTGAAACTATATCAAAATGATGATATGATTATGAATTTTCTCAGCATGTACGAATTTGTGATGCAACCGGTTGCAAGCTATTGTGGAAATTGTGGAAAATATGATGATTCGGACAACATCGAGAATACTATATTTGTAAACACTATGATGAATAGGCGATTGACCATTGTTCCAAAAGTCATATACTGCCTTTTATGGAATAACATTCAAAGAGAGCGAAAAAATATTTCACAAAAATGCGACATGGATAAGGAACTGGAATTAAGAAAATGTTTAATCTTGAATGATATCGCTAAAAACTATTTAAATTATAAATTTATAGGCAATATCATTCAAGAAAAATAGATTTTATATGTAATTCATATAATCAGGCTCTTCATCCGCAAGCGTATTCACCTCAGAATCATAATTAACTCCCGACTCATCAATTGCGATTTTTCCGAATGGAAGTACAATTGTAATAAGTGCAAGACATGCTGTGAGCATAACGGCGGATGAACTGATTTTTGATAATAAATTTTTCTTCATAATAATATGTAACCTCCTATAATACATAAAGCTTCTAAAGTTACAGGGAAGGATATCGGTAAAATAAGGTGAAAGCCTTTGTAGGGTCCCTCCCTGAACACCTTAAATTATAGGAGTGTTGACGTGCGCTGTGACCTGCCAGAGTTGTCATAAATAAAATATGACAACTCTGGCAGGTTACTTTTGTACCAAACTGTGGGATAATATATTTTAGAATAATTCGATGTATGATGTTGAGGTCAAAGTTTGAAAAAACATTTTCAAACTACTTATTGGTGGCAGTACTGTAAGCAATGCTTGTAGTATGCAGGGGTAAAAATACGCTGATTTAATGTACAAGTGCATAGCACATGTTTTGCCCCCAACATCATGTATTCCAAATTAAATAAAATATATATGGAGATTATTATGGAGAGTCTTATAAGGTATGTAGCTACGGAATGTAGGTATGAAATAGAGAGTTACACACAGTATGTAAAGGATATATGCAGCCGTCTTGAGAGCAGAGGAATGATAAGCTATATGTTGTCCGAGCCTTCATGCACGAAGAAGGTAGCGCAGCTTCCTGATTCTGGGGGAAGGCGGATATCGTATGAGATTATGTACAGCATTGCAATATGTGGAATATCGTATACATGGTATATAGATATGGATTTCTTTGAAAGACAGACGGGTACTGAGCTTAGAATCAACATTAATTCCAAGACTTATTTATTGGGCATTGAGGATGGGTACATGCTGAAGCTGCAGCAGGTTATAGAAGATTGTATAGGAAGTGACTGGGGAACATTTGTGAGAATCGTGGATGCGTACAGTGACATGCTGAATACTTTGCTATATCCGGATTTTCACAGGGTGGAAAATTCATGCAGGCGGCTTGTGTCGGGGATTATGACAAATGTATATGGAGCGATGTGGTGGAAGAACGGCGAAAGCAGTAGCAGTGGAGATTTTGCGGTATGGGATGATACGGTTTTTGGCATGAATATAATGGACTTTGAGAAGATAATGACCTCCGAGTGGGAACACACATTTTCGCGGTATTTACCGGAGGATTATATGGATAATTTTCATAAACTGGCAGATGGCTATCGTATGGTTTTGCACAACCATAGAAGTGATAAGAAATTTTACATGGATATGAAAAAGATAATTGAAACGATTAACAGAGAGACAGTCACAAGGCTGTGGGATATTGAGGATAAAATATAGAAAAACGGATATGTACATTTTTATTATGATGTTGGGGTCAAAACATGCCAACTTAATTTACGAGTGTATAACGTATTATATTTATGCATATCAGCTCCGTTGTACGAAGCAAGATGTTCTAAGAAC
>DNFT01000102.1 GCA_003486385.1 Eubacterium sp.
TTATCCCCTTGTCGATTCCGTTCAGGCTTCTCCGCTCATCGCTTATTCCCTTGTCGATTCCGTTCAGGCTTCTCCACTCATCGCTTATTCCCTTGTCGATTCCGTTAAGTGACTGTCTGGTTGTTGTTCTGCCTTCATCATTGACGCGGTCAACGTATTTGTTGAAATCACCGTTGACCTCCCGTGTTCCCAGCCTTCCAAGCATCTCCATGTAGTCATTCCCGGCGGTCTTATCGCCATCAAAATCCAGATAATAAACCTCCTCATCCTCAAGCCCTGCTTCCGGAAGTGGGGTGTAGAATATGACACAGGACGGACAGAAGAAGGCGCGCGCAAGCTGTACACGTCCCTCCACTGTGTCGATAACAGGCTTTTCCCTGCCGGAAAAGGATGCCATGTACAGCTTCTCACCGCAGTGAGGGCAGGCATAGCCTACCTTGTAAAAGTTGTGTCCTATTCTTCCTTTTCTGCGCTGTGCCATCGGCAGCTTCTCGAATATGAAGCTCTGGTTATCAAGCTTCCAGGTTGTGCTGTGCCACAGACCTGTCTCCTCCTCTATATCCTCCTCAGACTCAGGCTGTCTGTGTTCGCTCTCAATCGCAAGCTGGATTACATCCTCATACGTGATTCTTGTTCCATCTTTATACCAGAAGCAGTGCTGTTCAGTATAGTCGGCTGACACACCATAGGCACCGAACACCGCACCAACAAGCGTGTTTATCTTCTTATAATCCTTCTCAACCGTTATACCTTTAAGTGCTCCCCACTTTCCGAATGCATAGAGCACAAGGTTAAAAATATTTATAAGACCAGAGCCTTCCTTTATAGGCTCCGGCACTTTCCTGCTGAGCTTATCATCCGAAAGATTGGTAGTCACCCTTCTTGTATCATAATTGAATATAACCGAGCGCTCCTTTCCTGGAAGTATCAGAAAATTACCGGAAATGACAAAATTTCCATTCCACTCAACGGGAACAGAAAGCGTCTTTATCAATTTATTAAAAACAAGGTGCAGCTCTGCCGTGCTCTTTAGTACAATCATTATCTGCCTGCCCTTCCTTCAACCCTTAATATATACAATCTGCCATAATCCTTAAAATACTATAATATATTATTGTAACACCTGCCCGGATACTTTTCCAGCTATTTCATATTGAATTGCTAAGCTTTGCCGCATTTTATTAAAAAAATAATAATTTTTAATTTGAAAAATAGCTGAAATGGGGTAAAATAGAAAAAGGGTTATTTTGAAAGGAACATTATTATGGGTAAGGCTGAAGAAAATAAGCAGCACAAAAGGCTCTCGCTGCTTAACACAGCATTTGAGCTGTTCACAACAAAGGGAGTCAATAAAACAAGCATTTCCGAGATATCAGAACAGGCAGGCATTGCAAAGGGAACCTTCTATCTCTATTTTAAGGATAAATATGATATCCGCAATAAGCTTATAAGCCACCAGTCCGGGCTTGTCCTGAGCAAGGCATTGGAGGCTTTAAAAGAATCCCGGATTGAGGAGCAGTACTCGGGGCTTGAAGGTTTCAAAAAGACATTTCTCTTTATTGCGGACAATGTCATCAACCAGTTCACCGAGAATAAAGCTCTGCTGACCTTTATATCAAAGAACTTAAGCTGGGCTATTTTCAAAAAGGCTCTGACAACCAACAGCGCCGATGATTCAATAGATTTCCGGCAGGCGTACTATTCACTCATCGAGCGCTCCGGAATACAGTTTAAAGAACCCGAGATAATGCTTTTCATGATAATAGAGCTTATCAGTTCAATATCCTACAGTGCCATTCTCTACAATGACCCATTGGATATTGATGGTCTTAAGCCATACCTTTACAACACCATCAACTATATTATAGAAAGCCACGCTATTACGGAGGAAGAACATGAACACTGAAAACGAGATACATGAAAATGAAAACCTGCAGCCGCATCATCACCACCATCATAAGGACGCCGCCAATGCCAAATCAAGCCCTGCCAAAAAAATAATAATAGCAGCTCTCACAATCATTCTTATATGTGCTGCCTCCTTCGGCATATTTGCCCTGATACGTAATGTCGACTACATGCGGCCTGTGCGGGACATCTGCAGCATTTATAACAATCGTGAAACAGATACACATAAGCTGTTAAAGCTTATCTATTCATCATCGGACAGAAAAACCTACAGTCAGGCATACAAGATAATTGCCAACTCCGACACCTATTATAATTATTTTGAAAATCTTCCGGCACAGCTTGAAGAATATTATCGTGATAATGCCGCCTCGGGTGGAAGCGACATAAAAATGAAGTTCGACACAACAGGGACCAAGGACAAGATGGATGACAGCCAGCTTGCCATTATCTACAATGAAATTGAAGCCCAGGCCACATCCTATCAGCAGATAATTGACACTATCGATAATATGGGAAAAGAGGACATCCAGACCTTCGCCGATTCCATGGGAATCTCCTACAGACGGGCTTCATCACTATGTGATATAATACGCTCCCGCTGTGAAAGCTGCATAAAATTCAGCTTAAGCTCCGGCTACTACATTACCGGCAGATATGTTCTCTGCAACAAGACAGGCGATACCGTCGACAAGACAGACAAGCTCACCCTCGCTGTGATTAAATTTAACGGAAAATGGTGTATCTATGACGGCAGGGAGGATGGCGTAAGACTTGCTACCGGAATGGATTCATTGGCAGACAATGATATTCTCTGGGATATCTACAACAATTATATTAAGACTGTACGTTAAGCGTGATAATTTACTTTACCTCAACTGATTTCTGTGTACAAAAAGAACCATATCCGGTACGGACATGGTTCTTTTTATATGGCTATTAATCTGTATTAATGGCTTAATAATGATGTTGGGGTCAAAACATGCCAACTTAATTTACGAGTGTATAACGTATTATATTTATGCATATCAGCTCCGTTGTACGAAGCAAGATGTTCTAAGAAC
>DNFT01000074.1:0-4709 GCA_003486385.1 Eubacterium sp.
GGTGTCAGACCCCTGTCCCAAAACACTTTGTTTGGGACAGGGGTCTGACACCGCGTCCCAACAGGGGAAGGCTTCACAAATATATATGAATGGGGGAATGAGAGTGAAAAGAGAAGGTATAATGAGAAAAGGTACAATGGCGGTAGCTGCCATAACTATAGCAGCGGCATTGGTGATGTCGGGGTGTGCCGCAGATGCGGACACACAGAATGGCATTACCACAGAGGCAGCAGGTGAAACGCAGACATCAACGCATGAGGGGACTTCTTCGCAGGAGGCAGCAACACAGGATACAGCTTCACAGGTACAGACAACAACACAGGAGCAGAAGGAGACACAGACAACAACGACCACGGAGACCACCGCTCAGACGTATGAGTTTGAGCAGGGACTGTATGAGTTTTATAAGGATGATTTCATGGTTGGAGTTGCACTCCCTGGCAGCATAGTAAAGAATGAGGGAAAGAAGCTTCGTGCAACGATACTTGACAATTTTAACAGCATGACATGTGAGAATGAGATGAAGCCGGATGCGCTTCTTGATAAGGCGGCATGTCAGGCGAATCTTGAGGAAACATATACCAACCCTGTTGTGAAGTTCGACAGCTGTGCTCCGGCGATTAAGTTTGCACTTGATAATGGAATTAAGATAAGACTTCATACACTTGTATGGCACAGCCAGACACCGAACTGGTTTTTCACGGAGGACTACACGGATAATGGAGCTCTTGTTTCGAGGGACGTTATGCTTGCGAGAATGGAAAATTACATAAAGACGGTTCTCACTTATTTTGATGAGAACTATCCGGAGCTTATATATGCGGTTGACGTCTGCAACGAGGCGTTCGATACAGGTGACGGTGATGAGGACGGCATCCGCATGAAAAAGAACAAGTGGTACGATACAGTGGGAGCGGATTACTATTATCAGGCGTTCGTGTTTGCGAGAAAATATGCACCGGATTACATGAAGCTTTTTTACAATGATTATGGTTGCATGTATAAGGTCGATTCAATCCTCACACATCTTGCACAGGCTAAGGAGGAAGGACTTATAGACGGCATCGGAATGCAGTCACATCTTAGTATCACAGATGATATTCACTTCAAGTACCTTGGAGCGGTAAAGAAATTCTGTGAGGCAGGCTATGAGGTGCAGATAACTGAGCTTGATATGGGAATGGATGAGAAGACGGACAGCAATATCAAGACACAGGGAAGAAAATATAAGGTGCTTTTTAGCGGACTTAAGGAGTTACGCGAGGAGGGCTATAACATAACAAGCGTGACAGTATGGGGAATCAATGACAAGAATACATGGAGGAGCGGTGAGTATCCGCTGCTCTTTGATGAGAAGAATGAACCTAAGCCGGCGTATGCGGGGGCGATGCTGTACGATAAGATTCCGGCAGTGGAGTGAGGACTAGGTAATTGCGAAATTCAGTGCATAACTACCGTACGTCGTGTAATTTTACTAGTACCCTTCCAGACACATTAGTTCGACATAGTCGAACTATTACACTCCTTGAAACCAGTAGCGGTACATAAGCGGCTAAAATACAGCCGCTAAATACCGACTGTTTTCAAAAGGTCCGGCAGTGTACTAGTAAAATTGCGCAACTGTTTACCGTAAAATTTGAGTTTCGCAATTGTCTAAATGATTATAAGGAAGATAAGGAGAAGGTATATGGGTTTTTCGATAGTTGATGGTGAAAGGACTGTTCCGATTCTTGTTGAGCGGGAGGCCTTTAGCGGAATAAGAAGAATTGCCAATGTACTTGCGGACGATATATGTTCGGTATGCCGGAAAAAACCAGAGGTTATTGACGAGAGTGGCTTGGAAAGTTATACCGGAAAAGAGCTTATAATATGTGCTGTATATGGCAAAAGCGATATGCTTTCAAGACTTGAAAGGGACGGAAAGTTCAATCCGGAATGTATTGCGGGAAAGTGGGAGGTATATACCACATTTCTTGTTGAAGCACCATTTGACGGAGTGGACAGGGCACTTGTGATAGCCGGAAGTGACAAGAGAGGCACAATATACGGAATGCTTTCGCTTTCGGAGTACATCGGGGTAACGGCTTTTGAATATATGGGAGATGTTAGGCCTGTCGAAAAGAAGAACATTGCCATTGGGGAGGATTTCTTTACGGTGTCCAAGGAGCCAAGTGTGAAGTACAGAGGCTTCTTCATAAATGACGAGTGGCCTTGCTTTGGCAACTGGGTGTGTGAGCATTTCGGAGGCTTTAATGCGAAGGCATATGAGAAGATATTCATTTTCCTCCTTAGAATGAAGGGAAATTACATGTGGCCGGCAATGTGGAGCGCCTCTTTTCCGCTTGACGGACCGGGAAGTGCTAACGAGGAGCTGGCGGATGAGCTGGGTGTTGTAATGGGATATTCCCACCATGAGCCATGCTTAAGGGCAAGCGAGGAGTGGGACAAGGTAAGAGGCGAAGGGACGAAGTACGGAAACGCGTGGAACTATGCAACCAACAGGGAAGGGCTTATCAATTACTGGAGGGATGCTCTTATCAGGAGCGGAAGGTACGATAATCTTATCACGATTGGCATGAGAGGTGAGCGTGACACGTCGATGCTGGGTGATGACTCAAGTATACGGGATAATGTGGAGCTGTTAAAAGAGATTATCACTAAGCAGAAGGAGCTTATAAATACCTATGTCAAGCCGTACAGGGACAAGCCGCCGATGTTACTGGCGCTGTATAAAGAGGTGGAACAGTACTATTACGGCGATGAGGAAAATGAGGGCTTATGCGAGTGGAGTGAGCTTGATGATGTGATATGTATGCTGTGTGAGGATAACTTCGGTTATACAAGAACACTTCCTACCGAAAGGATGAGAAATACCGGAAAGAGGTTCGGAATGTACTATCATCTTGACTACCATGGGGGACCTGTTTCGTATGAATGGGTCGACTCAACACCATTTTCGCTTATATGGGAGCAGATGAGTCAGGTGTACGATTCGGGCATAAGGGATGTATGGATAGTTAATGTGGGTGATTTGAAGTTCCACGAAGTGCCGCTTAGCTACTTCATGTCCATGGCGTATGATTATGATAAGTGGGGAAGTTCTAATTCCGACAGCTATCACCAGTATATTGAAAAGTGGAGCGGTGAGAATTTTGCGGCTGCGGACACGCTTATTAGAAAAAAGATTGATTTTGTCCTGAATGAGTATATGAAAATCAACTATTTAAGACGTCCTGAATCGCTCAATCCACAGATTTATGATGGCTGCAGCTTTAACGAGGCAGCAGAGCTTTTAAAAAGGGCTGACAGGGTCTGTACCTGTGCAAGGGAAGTGTATAATATCCTTGACAGGAAGGATAAAGAGGCATTTTACAGCATGGTATACTACCCGGCAATGGCATCTATGAATAATGTGAAGCTTAACCTATATGCGTCGCTGAATCATCATTATGCTTCACAGGGCAGAAGGATTGCAAATAAATACAGGAAGCTTGCAGAAAACTGTATGGCAATCGACAAGGAATATATAAATGAGTTTTCTGAATTTATGGATGGCAAGTGGAATGGAATGCAGCTTGCTTCCCATATAGGCTTTACAAAATGGAATGAGGATGGGTGCAGAATGCCGGTTCTGTGCGAGGTATATCCGGTTGATGGCTCCAGAATGAATGTGTCGAGGAGCGATGAGCCTGCACTGTATGACAAGGTCTATGGGGCACCGAGGGTTATGACCATAGATGATTTCCTATATCCGGGTGAGAACAATGTGCGGATTGAGATTGCAAACGATGGAAGGGAGATTCTCAGCTATACAATAACAGGAAACGGGATGGAGCTTCCTGGATGGCTTAAGCTCTCCGGCACCGAGGGAGAAGTGCAGGACCTTGCAGAGGTTGAGATATCGGTGGACAAGAGCCTGTTATGTGAGGACTGTGAGAGCAGGGCTTCACTTAAGATATCGGACGGTGTTACAACTGTGATTGTCGATATCAGGGCTAAGGGTGAAAATAAGGAGAGCGTATCGGACGGATGCGTATTCACGGCACAGAAAAATACAACAATTATCAGGGCAGACCACTATTACAGACTGGACAATACACAGGCAGAGTTTAAGGTGCTTGCAGATTACGGAAAATACGGCGCGGGCTTGAAGGCATTTCCGGTGACCTTTAAAGCCGGGAATTATGAGGAGGCACCGCGTGTTACCTACTGCTTCGATGTGGAAAAGCCGGCAGAATATGTAATCCGGTTCTTTATGACACCATCGAATCCTTTCATAAAGGGAAGGGCATTTACACTAGCATATTCTATTCAGACAAAGGAGGAATATGATAGTGCACAAAACCATAAAGTCCATGATGTCGAGGTGCTTCCTAAGGATTACAGGGCAGGGGAGAACTCAGATATCCGCTGGTGTGAGGGTGTGCTTTCACAGATAAGGACAGTAGATGTAAAAGAAGGTCTTGAAAGGGGAAGATATATGCTCACAGTGTACGCGATGGAGCCTGGAATGGTGTTACAGCAGATTGGTATTTATTGTGACGGAGGCGAAAGTAAAAGGTCATACCTTGGCAGAAAAGAGACTGAGTATATAGGAAAATAAAAAGCTTCACGATAATAGAAATAGTATTTATTATTTTTGTGTGGGCTTTATGAAATGCCAATACATGAGTTTGTTGCAGGAGGAATACAGTGATTAATCCACTTTT
>DNFT01000074.1:4756-33167 GCA_003486385.1 Eubacterium sp.
TTTTAATGAGCGATTTTCCTGAGCCGGATGTTATACGCGTCGGGGATACATATTATATGCTCTGCACAACCAAGCATTTTATTCCGGGCGGTGTCATATTAAAATCATATGATTTAATGAACTGGGAGATTATAAGCTATCTTTTTGATAAGCTCGAGAGCACACCGAGGCAGACGATGCAGGGAGAGCAGAGCTTCTATGGCCATGGCATGGATGGTGGCTGCCTCAGATATCATAATGGTTTGTTTTATGCATGTTTTTGTTCCGGTGATATGAATTATGCGTACCTGTATACCGCCGAACATGCCGAAGGACCATGGAATGTGCACAGAATAAATCAGGAAATATACGGCTGTTCGATTTTGTTTGATGATGATGGCAGGGTGTATATTGTATATGGCTATAAGAACATATACCTTCAGGAGATGAAGCAGGATTTGTCTGATTTTCTTGAGGGAGGATTATTCAAAAAGATACTTACAAGTGATGAACCTGCATACGTGTATTACAACGGAAGCCATATACATAAGATTAACGGAAGATATTATATAAGTGTTATGAACTGGCCGAAGAAGGGCAGTGCCCTGAGGACACAATACTGTTTTTGGTCAGATACCATTGACGGTGAATTTACCGGTGGTGTTGCAATGTGTACGGATAATGGCTACAATTATCAGGGAGTTGCCGGCGGAGGCTTTGTCGATACACCGGAGGGAGACTGGTATTCAATGCTTTTCCAGGATCGCGGAGCTGTGGGAAGAATGCCTGTGCTGGTGCCTGTGAGCTTTAAGAACGGAGTTCCTGTATTTGCGGGCGGTAAAAAGTTCATTCCTGAATTTACGGTTAGGAGTACAAGACCGGATTATGTGTATGAGCCTGTTGTGACATCGGATAATTTTGATTATGCAAAGGATGACATAGGCAGATATATTCTGAAAAAACAGTGGCAGTGGAATCATGAGCCGGCGGATAAGCTGTGGTGGATTAATGATATCGGAGGCTTCTGCATAAAGACTGGAAAGATAAGCACGAATCTTATTCAGGCGCGTAATACCTTGACGCAAAGGTGTATTCAGCCGTATACGGACGTGTCGGTGGAGCTTAATGTGGATTCAATGAAGGATGGTGACTGTGCAGGTCTATGTCTTCTTCAGGGCTGCTATGGATATATAGGTGTCACTAAGGAGCTTAACAGATATTATCTTGTAGTTGTTACGCGGAGCATTGATGAGAATTCAATAGCGGAGGTTCTGCCTGATTACATGCCGGGAACATTGAAGGAAAGAATGCTTCTTGAAGGTACCGTTGTTAAGCTTAGAATTAAAGCGGACTTTGACGATATGGTGGATACGGCACATTTTTTTTATGAAAAGGACGGTGAGTATGTTCAGGTCGGGGGAAAGCATAATCTGTATTACAAGGTGGATCATTTCGCAGGCTGCCGTGTCGGACTTTTCAATTTTGCCACGCGTGAAATAGGAGGACATGCCGAGTTTAACAGATTCAGATACAGAATGTCTTCGGCCGGCAAGGCATAATCAAAGCAGGAAAAGGACTGTAAAAATTATAATTCTTTAAAAATGAAAGCTGACATACCGGGAGCAGTCTCAGTATGTCAGCTTTCCTCTTGCTGCAGGAGACTTGGAGCGGTACTCACTTGGAGTATATCCGGTCTCCTGCTTGAATATTCTGTTAAAAGTGGAGATACTGGAAAAGCCTGATTGAAGGGCGATTTCCGTTATTGAAAGTTCTTCGTTGCACAGAAGTGCCTGTGCAGCCTTTATGCGTCTGTGTGTGAGATAGTCACAGAATGTAAAGCTGGTATACTGCTTAAAAAGCCTTGAAAAGTGAAATTTGCTGAAGCCTATCTCGTCCGCTATATTCTCCAAGGTCAGGTCTTCCATATAATGCTCATCTATGTAATCCATAAGCTCAGTGAATTTTTTGACATATTTTTTCTGGCTTTCCATCCTGCCCGGATTCTCGTCATTAAAGGAATTGACACGATTGTATCCAAGCTTTACAAGAATCTGGATGAGCAGCGAATAGATGGTTAAGTCGGCAAATTCAGTCTTGTTAAAGTACTCATTCCTTATCTGGACAAAGCACTGGTATATATCCTCATATACATAAGGAAAATTATCCTTGCATATATGAAGTGGATGTGCGTAAATGGTCTGTATTGATGAATATCCTTTAATTTTTGATATAAGGCTTATGTCGAAGAGAAAGATGAATCTTATACCGCTCTTGGGAGCAATAAGCCTGTGCAGTTCATTAGGAGGTATGATTAACAGCTCTCCCGGTTGTATAGTATAAGTCGTTCCTTTAATCACAACCTGATAATGGTTCTCAACAGGCATTATTACCTCCAGGGCATTGTGCCAATGCTCATCATAGCTTACGGTCTGTTCATTATACCATATCCTGATAGAAGAGCTCTGCTTGAACTGGACAGCTTCTTCTTTATTATTAGTATGCCGTTCCCCACTGTAATCCTCATTCACCGTATAATAATCCAGATAATTTTTCTTAAATTGTGATTTTGCCATGTTCACCTCCATAGTTAAACAGAAAATAGGAATTGATAGTTTCAAATTATTCTGTTAATACTTTTGACCTATGATTACCCTTCATTTATGGCTGAAAGTAACAAATATGCATAAATAAAATTAACTCATTTTATATAGAAGTATCAAATATATGAAAATATTGTCATATTTTGCTTTTTTTGTTAAGATGAAAAAGATAAAAATGTAAAAACTGGTCATTAACGCCTATAAATAATACCCTATTTTGCCTGAATTTGCAAGCGATATAGTTAAAATGCACAAAAAAGCATGTAAATACATGCAGGTTTAAGCAAAAAGTGAGAAAAGGATAGCAACATATAGTAAGCAATAAATGATATGTGGGGCTATAATGGCTATAATGACACAAGAAGTTAGGAGATGGGGCATTCAAAATGAAAGATTCTACAAAGAAATTATTGGTATGGGTTGGACTTATTCTTGGAATTGTAGTTATATGTCTTGTTCTGAATTTGACAAAGACCTCGAATTTTCATGACAAGTACGATGGCTATGATTTGTCCGTTGATACAGCCGGAGCTAAGAGAGAAGGAACCTACACACTGTATCTGAACGCACACAGCGGTGCGGCAAGACCGAAACAGAATATAGAGGTTGATGTTACCTCTTATATTGATGCGGAGGACGCGAAGGTGACCGATGAGTACGAGGGAGCAGAAAAGGCATTGTATACCGGAAATGATTCCAAGGTAACCTGGGAGGTAGATGTTCCGGAAGAAGGCTTTTACAATGTGTATCTTGAGTACATGACTGTGAAGTCAAGAGGCGTGGCAATAGAGAGAGCTTTCTATGTCAACGGTGAACTTCCGTTTCAGAATGCCTCAGATATGACTTTCCTAAGAATGTGGACGGATGCATCGGAGCCGCGTGTCGACAACCGCGGCAATGAGATAAGACCTACACAGACAGAGGTTTACGGCTGGCAGAGTACATACCTTAAAGACAAGATGGGATATGTGAGTGAACCGTATCAGTTCTACTTTGAAAAGGGAAAGAATACAATAACACTTGAAGCCGTGAACGAGCCTATGGTGTTAAGAAAGCTTGATATCGTGGCAGTTGAGGATGAGTTTAAATACGCCGATTATACAGCAGCACAGACCGGTACGAAGGCGGCAGGCAGTGGACTTGACTATGTGCAGATTGTACAGGGTGAGGATTCGACAGTGAGGTCTGAATCATCGCTCTATGCAAAATATGACAGGGCTTCCGCCATCACCAAGCCGTACAGCATAACAAAGACAATTCTCAACTATATAGGTGGTGAGGCATGGAGAAATCCGGGACAGTGGATTGAATGGAATGTTGAGGTTCCGGAGGACGGCTACTATCACCTGTGCATAAAGGGAAGACAGAATTATGACAGAGGTAATATTTCTTACAGAAGCCTTTCTATAGATGGGGAAGTCCCATTTGATGAGATGAAGCAGGTGGCATTCAGGTTCGGAAATGATTGGGAGAGCTTAGTACTTTCGGATGAGAGTGACAAGCCGTATTCCTTCTACCTGACAAAAGGAACCCATACAGTGAGACTTGAAGCGACACTTGGGGATATGGGAATGATTCTGGAGGAACTGAGTGATTCCACCTTCCGTCTCAACCAGATGTACAGAACACTTCTTGTATATACGGGAGCAACACCGGATCAATACAGAGATTACAAGGTTGATCAGGTATATCCTGAGATTATGGAGGCTATGTCACTTGAGTCTAAGAGACTTTACAGGATAGTAGATGAGGTTGTAGAGACCACAGGACAGAAGGCAGACAAGATTGCCAGTGCACAGACACTTGCACAGCAGCTTGAGCGTTTCTGTGAAAAGCCGGAGAAGATAACCCTTGAGTTTACCACTTTCAAGGAAAATATTTCAGCACTTGGTTCTGCGATACTCAGCATGTCTGAGACCAAGCTTGATATCGACTACATAGCAGTATATGGGGAGAATGCCAAGTTGGATAAGGACAAGAGCAACTTCTTTAAGAAGGCGGCACATGAGGTCAAGTCCTTCTTCGCCTCATTCTTTATCGACTATGACGCAGTCGGTGATGTCTATGCCGATGAGAGCAACACTGTCAAGGTATGGGTACTTACAGGCAGGGATCAGGGTACAATACTTAAGAGTATGATTGATGATACCTTTACACCGGCTACAGGCATCCCGATCAATGTTGAGATTGTCGGTGCAGATGCGCTTCTCAATGCGGTTGTCGCAGGAAACGGACCAAATGTGGTTCTTTCGGTAGGAGCCGGACAGCCTGTGGATTTCGCTCTCCGTAATGCGGTGGAGGATCTCACACAGTTTGCTGATTATGAGGAAGTACTTAAGGAATTTGCTCCAAGCACATACAGACAGTACACGTTGGATGATTCATTGTATGCTCTTCCTGAGACACTTTTCTACAACGTAATGTTCTACAGAAAGGATGTACTTGAGGATCTTGAGCTTGAGGTTCCACAGACGTGGAAGGAGCTTATAGAGATGCTTCCGACAATTCAGGGTAATAACCTTTCGGTAGGTATTCCTACAGCAGCCGGAAGCTCAGGAAGCGCTGCGGCAAGTACAGCAGTTGCCTCAGCACAGGCAGACCTTTCAATGTATTTCACACTTCTGTACCAGCAGGGTGGAGACTTGTACAATGATAAGGGGACTCAGACAATAATCAACAATGAAGCAGGTGTAGCCGCCTTCAAGGAGTACACTAAGTATTTTACTGATTATGGTATTCCGGTCATATATGATTTTGTAACACGTTTCCGTTCAGGCGAAATGCCAATCGGAATTGCCAACTTCACAACATATAACACATTGGTGGTATCCGCACCTGAGATTGCAGGCCTCTGGGATTTCACACTTGTACCGGGAACGGAAAAGACCGATGAGAACGGCAATGCCTATATTGACAGGTCAGCCTTTGTATCCGGTAGTGCGACAATGATGTTAAAAACAGAGGATGAGAAGCTTAAGCAGTCGGCATGGGAGTTCATGAAGTGGTGGGCTTCATCTGATACACAGGTAAGATTCGGACGTGAGATAGAAGCACTTCTTGGTTCCTCCGCACGATATGCGACAGCTAACATGGAGGCAATCAAGCAGCTTTCATGGAGTGCCTCAGACATTGAGATACTTGAGAAACAGTTAAGCTATACAGTGGGTATCAGGGAGGTTCCTGGTGGATATTACACAGGACGTCATATCTCTAATGCCTGCCGTAAGGTTATAAATGAAAAGACAGACCCGCGTGAAACAATAATTGATTACTCAATAAAGATTGACGAAGAGCTCACAAAGAAACGTAAAGAGTTCGGTCTTCCGTTAGAATAGGGGGTGAGGAATTGAATTATTTACAGAAATATTTTACAGTCAAAAAATTTAATTTTCAGGTTAATTTAAAGAAAGCCAGGAAAAGCAAAATGTGTTATGCATTCCTTGCCCCGTATGCGATATTGTTTTTCATGTTCAATATCCTTCCGGTACTTGCTTCAATCTTTTTCAGCTTTACATACTACAATGTGCTTGAGCCGCCGAAGTTCATCGGACTTGACAACTACATTAACCTGATTCTTGAGGATGATGTATTCCTCACAGGTGTTAAGAACACATTTCTGATTGCGGTCATCACAGGACCGGTGGGATACCTGATGTCATTCTTCTTTGCATGGCTTATCAATGAGCTGCCAAGATGGATAAGAACAATCGCGGTAATCGTATTCTACGCACCGTCAATCGCAGGAAACATATTCGTCATCTTCTCTGTGTTCTTCAGAGGTGATGCTTACGGATATGTAAACGGGTTCCTTATGAAGGTTGGAATCATAGATGAACCTATTCTGTGGCTTGTAAATCCGACATATATGCTTCCTATATGTATGGTAGTCATACTGTGGATGTCGCTTGGTACAGGATTCCTCTCATTCGTTGCCGGACTTCAGGGCGTTGACCGCTCACAGTTCGAGGCCGGATATGTGGATGGTATCAGAAACAGATGGCAGGAGCTGTGGTACATCACACTTCCGAACATGAAGCCTATGCTTATGTTCGGTGCCGTTATGGCAATCACACAGTCATTTGGTGTAGCTGATGTAACAATGACACTCTGTGGCTTCCCAAGTACGGACTACGCAGCACGAACAGTCGTAACACATCTTATTGACTATGGTTCGACGAGATATGATATGGGTTATGCGTCAGCAATCGCTACTTTATTGTTTATAGTAATGATTCTTTGCAATAAGGTGATTCAGAAGCTTCTCAACAGAGTTGGTACCTGATAGACGGTATAGCTTTTGAATAAACTTATAAGGAAGGTATGAGCATCAATATGAGCAAAAAGAAAATAGACGGTGTACCAAAAAAACACAGATTTAAACTTAAAAAGAGAAAGCCCAACAGGTCAAGGGCAGGTGATTTCTTTCTCTACCTTTTCCTGTTTCTGGTTGCAATAATAATGGTTTTTCCACTTGTATTTGCAGTCAGCAGTGCACTTAAACCGCTGGAGGAGCTGTTTATGTTCCCTCCTAAGATATTTGCGAGAAATCCAACACTGGATAACTTCGCAGACCTTTTCGTAACAATGGGTAAGTCATGGGTTCCGTTTACAAGGTATTTCTATAACACATTGTTTATCACGGTTGTAGGTACTGCGGGACACCTTATCATAGCTTCAATGGGAGCGTTTGTGCTTGCAAAGTATGATTTCCCGGGCGGAAAGACATTCTTCAGAATCGTAGTTGTGGCAATCATGTTCAACGGATATGTAACAATGATTCCTAACTACCTTATACTTAGCAAGCTTCACCTGATTGATACACAATGGGCAGTTATTATTCCGGCATTCTCATCGCCGATGGGACTCTTTCTTATGAAGCAGTTCATGGATGGACTTCCGATGTCGCTTGTCGAGGCTGCAAAGATTGACGGAGCGAGTGAGTGGAAGGTATTTTTAAAAATAGTAATGCCTAACGTAAAGCCTGCGTGGCTTACACTCATCATCTTCTCAGTTCAGAATCTGTGGAACAACAGAGCTTCTACATACATCTACACAGAGAAGAGAAAGACTCTTGTGTATGCACTTCAGCAGATACAGAGCGGTGGTGTGGCAAGAACGGGTCAGATGGCAGCAGTCAGTGTTATTGTAATGATAGTGCCGATTATAGTATTTGTCCTCTCTCAGAGTCAGGTGCTTGAGACAATGGCAAGCTCAGGAATTAAAGAATAGGAAAGGGGAGGGACTGATTATGAAAAAAAGATTTGCCCGCATAATAGCAGTTATGTTATGTGCAGTTACAATATTAGTAATGACTCCCGTTGCTGTCCTTGCCAGTGAGGGTTACACCTACAATTACGATTGGTGGGGGGATGTACAGTACTCACCGGATGCCTATTCGGTGGTCGGTGTGTATACACTGAGTTCATTTGGGCTTAATGAGAAGCTTAACAAGCCACAGGGTTTATTTGTAAGCGGAGACAGGATTTATATATGTGATTCGGGAAACAACAGAATTATTGAGATTAAGAGAACATCCGGGACGAAGTTTGAGCTTGTGAGAATAATTGATGAGTTCAAGGGAGCTGAGAACAATACCTTCAACTATCCTACAGACCTTGCGGTTTCGGAGGATGGAAACATCTTTATAGCAGACCAGAACAATGGAAGAGTGTTAAAGCTTGACAAAGACCTCAACCTCTTACTCACCTTCACAAAGCCGACGGATGCGACATTTGACCAGTCGCTTGATTTCCTCCCGGCTAAGATTACGGTGGATACGGCAGAAAGAGTTTACTGCGTTGCAACTAACGTCAACAAGGGACTTATAAAGTATGAGCCGGATGCAGTGTTCTCCGGTTTCGTTGGTGCTGCCAAGGTAACATACGATTGGGCGGATTACATCTGGAAGAAGTTTGCAACAAAAGAACAGAGAGCGCAGATGGAGTCTTTCGTGCCTACTGAGTATGATAATGTATATATGGACTATGAAGGCTTCATATATGTATGTACAACGAAAGCATCGGAGGCTGATATCAAGTCAGGAAAGACTGATGTTGTCAGAAGACTCAACCTTATGGGAAATGACATTCTCATAAGAAACGGAAACCTGAAAATCATAGGTGATGTTGAGTGGGATAATGCAGGCGGCTACAATGGACCATCAATGATTACCGATATAACAGCACTTGATAATGACACCTATGTGCTGCTTGACAGAGTCAGAGGCAGATTATTCTCCTATGATGATCAGGGAAATCTGTTATATGCCTTCGGAGGAAACGGAAATATTGATGGATGTTTCAGACAGCCTGTGGCAATTGACCACATGGGGCATGACCTTATAGTGTTAGATTCTCTTGACAGCAGCATAACGGTATTCACTCCTACAGAGTACGGCAATGACATCTATGATGCAATTGAGCTTTTCAAGGCGGGAAAATATGATGAGTCCGGTGCTGCATGGCAGGAAGTGTTAGACCAGAACGGTAACTATGACAGGGCTTATATCGGAATAGGAAGAGCGCTTATAGGTGACAAGAATTATAAGGAGGCACTTCCATATTTCAAGCTCAAGTGGGATGATGACAATTATTCCAAGGCATTTAAACAGTACAGAAAGCAGTGGGTTGAGGAGCACATAGTCGTTATATTCATAGTATTCTTCGCCATACTCATTATACCTATTGCGGTTGGAAGGGTTAAGCGCATAAAGTATGAGATCGATACTTCTGAGGCATTCAGATTCGATAATGCACAGAAGCTTAATAAAAAGAAGAAACAGGAGGGATGAAGATGCTTGCAAAATTGAAGGACAAAGAGACCTGGCGTCGATACTTTGGTTCTCTTAAATTTGCTCTTTACTGTACCACTCATCCCCTGGACGGCTATTGGGATTTGACACATGAAAAGAGAGGAACGATAGCAGCAGCGAACACGATACTGGTGCTGACACTCATCACAAGAATATTGAAGCTGCAGTACACGAGCTTCATATTCAATCAGGTATACTGGCCGAAGGTCAATATTTTCCTTTACCTTGCCGGCATACTGTTCCCGCTTGCATTGTGGTGCGTGGGAAACTGGGGACTGACAACCTTGTTCGACGGTAAAGGAACACTCAGACAGGTGTACATGGCAACCTGCTACGGAATGGCACCTTATCCGCTTATACAGCTTCCGATGATTCTTTTCAGCAATGTAATCACAAGTGATGAGGGTGCATTCTACACGGTATTATGTACGTTATCACTTATATGGGCGGTACTCCTTATTATATCCGCAATGATACAGATTCACGAATACAAGCTTGGCAAGACGATTCTTTTCACATTTGCAACATTGCTGTCAATGCTTGTCATGGTTTTCATACTGCTCCTGTTTTTCAGTATGATAAGTCAGGGAATAGCTTACTTTGTATCTCTTGCAAGAGAAATAATGTATAGAATTTAGAAAGAAAAGCATTAGAGGCAGGTCAGATGCGGAAATGAGGAGACAATGAAAAATAAAGTTAAATCAGATGCAGCTAAGGCAGCAATCAGAAAAGGTATAATAACCACCACTGTGGTTGTGGTGGTTGCAGCGATTATCGGCATCGGTGTATGGGCTATAGGTCATTTCTCCAAATCAGATGAGGAGGACAGAGTAGTTCTTGCAAAGAAATACGAGGGTCCTGATAAAGATTATGTTCTGGAGAATGACAATCTGGTACTTACGGTAAGCTCCGATACATCGCAGTTTTCGGTTTACAATAAGAATACGGGAAAGACATGGTATTCTAATCCACAGGACAGGGAGGATGATAATATAGCTCTTCCTGTAGACAGGGATAAGCTAGGAGCCACGCTGCTTCTTACCTACAGTACCAAGAATGGTGTAGACACATTGTTTGATAATTATACATACAGCATGAAAAACCAGATGTATGATATTGAACAGGGTGATGACTACATAAAGGTAATGTATTCGATAGGAATTGTTGAGAAGGAATTCGTGATACCTCCGGCGATAACCGCTGAGAACATGGATAAGCTCCTTGCAGTCTTGGAGAAGAAAGAGGCGACCAAGATACTTGATTATTACAAGGACTATGACATCAACAATCTTGGAAAGAAGGATAATAAGGATGAGCTTCTAGAGAGATACCCGATACTTGGTACAGAGCCTATATATGCACTCAGAGACACAACCAAGGATAATATGAAGGGCAAGCTTGAGGAGTACTTTGAAAAGGCTGGTTATACAACAGAGGATTGGGAGAGGGATAAGCTCCTTGATACCTCCGTATCCGTATCGGCAAAGCCGGTATTCAATATCAGCATAATATACAGGCTCGAAGGAAATGACCTTGTTGCAGAGCTTCCTTTTGAGGAGATGGAATACAAGGAGAGCTATCCTATATACAATATAGCAGTGCTTCCTTACTTCGGAGCCGCTGGTATTGAGGATACAGGCTTTATGGTGGTTCCTGAGGGCGGCGGAGCGATAATTGATTTCAATAACGGAAAGGTTACACAGAATTACTACTACGCTAATCTCTATGGCTGGGATATGGCGCAGGAGAGAAAGGCTGTAGTACATGACACGGATGTGTATTTTAATACATTCGGAATGTCAAAGAATGAAGATTCGTTTATATGTATACTTGAGGATGGAGTATCATACGGTGCAATCCAGGCGGATATAAGCGGTAAGACAAACAGCTACAACTCAGTATATGCAGTATACAATGTCCTTCACAGAAATCAGTATGATGTAAGTGACAGAACAACAACAGCAATGTTCGTATATGAGGACTCGCTTCCTGCGGAGAGCATTGTACAGAGATACAGATTCATTGATGAAGATGATTATGTCTCGATGGCGAAGGAATACGGTGAGTATCTCACAGATAAATATGCAGGGTATCTTACGGAAAACGATGACACACAGGCACCCGTGAACATAGAGATACTTGGCGCGGTCGATAAGATTAAGCAGGTATTCGGAGTTCCGGTATCCAAGCCGTTGAAGCTTACAACCTACAATGAAGCACTTGACATAATAAGCGGGCTCTATGAAAAGGGCATGACGAATATGTCGGTGAAGCTCACAGGCTGGATGAACGGTGGTGTAAGGCAGAATGTGTTAAAGCATGTGAAGCCTGTCTCGGAGCTGGGTTCTAAGAAGGACTTGAAGAAGCTTATAAGCAGCACAGCAGGTCTTGGCATCGACTTCTATCTTAACGGCGTGACCAACTATGAATATGACAGCAATATATTTGATGGTTTCATAGAGTTCAGGGATTCCGCAAAGTATATAAGCAAGAAGAGAACGGCGCTGTACGAGTACAGCACAATCTCCTACGGACAGGAGAAGTGGAAGGAAGGCTATCATCTTTTGAAGGCTTCCCTTATCTGGGACAATGCGGACACTCTTGCGAAGGTTGCCGGAAAATATGGAGCAGGAGTTTCGTTTGAGGATTACGGATGCGACCTCTCATCGGATTTCAATAAGGATGAGCTTGTCACAAGACAGGAATCACTTATAAAGCAGGCTGGGCAGCTTAAGGGCTACAAGGATTCCGGAAAGCAGGTAATGATTAACAGGGGTAACGATTATGCGATAGCCTATGCGGACATAGTCACGAATATGGAACTCATGGGAAGCAACTATAGCATTATCGACAGATTCATTCCATTCTACCAGATAGCAGTACATGGACTTGTAAATTACACGGGTGAGTCATTAAATCTTGCTCAGGACTACACTGATGAGCTGTTAAAGTCCGCTGAGTATGGAGCGGGTCTTTCATTCACATTCATGGATGAATCTTTATTCGCATTGCAGTCGACATACTACACCAAGTATTTCGGAGCCGACTACAGTGCATGGGGTGATAAGGCAGTTGAGATATATACAAGATACAACAATGAGCTTGGCAATGTATTCAATCAGAGGATTGTAAATCATAGCTTTGAGTCTGATACATTGACATGCACAACATACGAGGACGGAACAAAGGTATATGTAAATTATGGCTATAAGGATGACAAGACATCTGATAACCATACCGTTCCGGCAAGGGATTACCTTGTAGTGAAATAGTCAGAAAGGAGAGAACAATAATGAAGAAACAATCAAAGGTAAGTGGTCTTCAGAAACGAAAAGCGGTTGCCGGATATCTGTTTATCCTTCCGTTTATAGTTGGTTTTCTGGCTTTTATGGTAAAACCCTTGATTCAGTCATTGTATATGAGCTTTTGCGAGGTTGAGATAAGCGCCGGCGGATTTAAAATGAATTTCAACGGCATTGCCAATTATATCAGGGCATTCAAGGTAGACCCGGAATTTGTAAGATTTTTGTCGGAGGAGATTTCAAGAATGTTCTTTAACTCTCTGGCAATAATGATATTCAGCTTCTTTGTTGCACTGATACTTAACCAGAAATTCAAGGGAAGAGCTTTTGTAAGAGCAATATTCTTCCTGCCGGTTATCTTATCGTCAGGTGTTATACTTGGTATTGAGACAAACAATGCACTCCTCTCAAGCGTGCAGAGTGCAATTCAGGAAAACACGAACGGTACATCGGTAACGGCAGCAATCCAGAATATACTTACTGTAAACGGAGTAGGTACAAAGGCATTTAAAAAGGTATTCGAGCTTGTAGATGGTATCTATGATGTGGCTATCTCATCAGGTATCCAGATTATCATATTCCTCTCAGGCTTACAGACAATATCCAGCAGCATGTACGAGGCTGCCAAGATAGAGGGCTGTACAACATGGGAATGTCTGTGGAAGATAACCTTCCCGATGGTAAGCTCACTGCTCCTTGTAAACTGGATTTACACAATCGTTGACTTCTGTATGCGTACCGATAATCAGGTTATGGAAAAGATTAGTGACCAGATGATTGTACAGATTAATTACGGTTTTGCTTCTGCTATGTCATGGATTTACTTTATCATAGTAATTGCGATAATCGGCGTAACCTCATTAATTATTTCAAAGGGGGTTTACTACTATGACTAAGACGAAGAGTAATGCAGCTAATGTGGCTAAGCTTGGTTTCTGGGAGAGAAACAAAAGGTCGAACGGATATCTTTTAAAGAAGAAGGCAAAAGCATTCACAATCAGTTTATTGAGAGCAATCCTTCTGTTTGGTATGTGCTTCCTTATATTGCAGCCGATATTCAACAAAATATCAATCAGCTTTATGTCGGAGCAGGATCTGTACAATCCAATGATTATCACGGTACCTGAGCATTTGACACTTGACAATTATGAGCTGGCTGACAAGTTCATGAACTATTGGAAAACACTTGGAAACACAGTGCTTATTTCACTCACCATAGCGGTTTTACAGATAGCTATATGTACGGTTGTCGGATATGGTTTTGCCAGATTCGATTTCCCGCTCAAGAAGTTCTGGTTTGCATGTGTAATACTTATGATCATCATCCCACCACAGACGATTTCGACAGCCTTGCATCTGCATTTCAGATACTTTGATATCCTTGGAATTATCAAGGCAACAACGGGAAAGACAATCAACCTCAGAGGCTCGGCACTTCCGTATTATCTTATGAGCACCGGCTGTATGGGACTTAAAAACGGTCTTTACATATTTATGATAAGACAGTTCTTCAGAACAATACCTAAGGAGCTTGAGGAGGCGGCTTACGTTGACGGCTGTGGAACCTTCAAGACCTTCGCAACAATAATGCTTCCGGATGCGAAGCCTATACTGACATCCTGCTTCCTGTTCTCGTTTGTATGGCAGTGGACGGACGGCTTCTACACCAACATGTTCCTTGGAAAGATAAGCCTTCTTTCAATGCAGTTAGGACGTATTGCAGACAGGCTTAACCAGTACCTTATCAAAACACTTAATCAGGGCGGAGCTTCGGTAGCTTACACCAACTGCCTTGTGGCAACGGGAACGCTGATGGTAATTGCACCGCTTCTCATCATCTATCTGTTCGCACAGAAGGGATTCGTTGAGAGCATCAGCAGCTCAGGTATCAAAATGTAATATCCGGAGAGGGGTGATTTCCCTCTTCGTGGATATAAAAAAATTAGGAGGAGATTAGACATGAGAAAAAATCTTTCAAAGAAGGTTGTAGGACTTACACTTACAACAGCAATGATTGCAAGCCTTACAGCTTGTAACAGTTCAACCAGCAACGATCCTACACAGCCATCAACAAAAGGCACGGATACTGAGACAACATCCCAGGCTGAGCAGCAGTCTGAGACAACAACTGAGGAGACAACGACAGAGGAGGAGACAACACTCTACACAGATGCCAACGGCAATGTGGTAGACCTTGGTGGTATGGAAATCTACATCCGTGACTGGTGGTCAACACCTATCGATGGTGAGGATGCGGAGCCTAACAACAAGTATGAGGAGGCAAGACAGGATTACTTAGAGTGGGCTCAGGAGACATACAACTTCAAGATTAGACAGGTTGGTATCTCATCGTGGGAATCAACACCGGAGGATTTCTTAAACTATGCTTCATCCGATCCGGATGACATGAATTATCTTTTCATATTAAGATCAGGCAAGGAGTTAGCTTCCGCACTCAGCGCAGGCTTAATGTATGACCTCTCAACACTTGACTGTCTTGATTTTTCAGAGGCAAAGTGGGCTAACGGAGTTGATAAGCAGTATACAATCGGTGGCAAGACATACTGTATGAGCGGTGATTCAATCGAGCCGAAGGGTGGTATGTACTTTAACAAGCGTCTCTTAAGTGAAGCAGGAATTGAGCCACAGTCAATCTACGATCTTCAGGAGTCAGGTGATTGGACATGGGATAAGTTCGAGGAGATATGTAAGCAGATTGCAAAGGATACAGATAATGATGGTGTGATTGACCGTTTTGCAATGGTTAACTTTGCTTCTACGTTCATTCAGGAGGCTGTATGGTCCAACAATGCTGAGTTCATCGGCAAGGACGCAGACGGAAAGTTCATCAACAAGCTTGAGACTAATGAGACACTTGAGGCTCTCAACTGGGCTGTAGATATGCTTGCCAAGTACGATTATCCACAGCCGGATGGTGCAGAGTGGAACTACTGGCAGGAAGCATTCGTAAATGGTACAGGTGCTTTCATCGCCGGTGAGACCTATCAGGCAGGTCAGGACTGGAAGGATATGGAGGATGACTTCGGCTTCGTATGCTTCCCTAAGGGACCTAATGCAACAGATTACACTAACTGCTACAATGATAACCCAATCGTTATTCCTGCTAACTACGATGCAGACAGAGCATGGAAGATTGCCTTCGCATACAATGTATGGACAGATCCTGTTCCTGGCTTCGAGGATTACAACGGAAGAATTGAAGGCTTCTACAACAGCTTCAGAGATACAGAGTCTGTAGACCTTACAATCGCAAGACTTTATCAGAACGGTATGACAACATATCATTTAATTGTTCCTGGTCTTGACCTTGGCCCGGATCTTATATGGGGGCTTGGTACAGATGGAGACAGCACTCCTGCTGCTAAGGCTGAGGCTATCAGGGATACATGGCAGTCATATCTTGATGAACTCAACAATAAGTAAGCCATACGCAGGCAATAATCTGTAAATAGAAAGAGTGGGAGGGTGTGAATCCTCCCACTTGTTAGAAATAATGTATGGTTAAAAAAATGTGCTTAATCTATGCTGTACAACTTTACGGGTACGTTTTCTTTAGAGAGGCAGCGCACCGGTAAAATTGTATAGTGGTACCAGATGATGCTTTGACCCTTGGCACGGATTAAAATTTATTATATAAGGCGGCAGCATTTGTTAAGACAGGAGGCAGCATATATGAAAATCAGATTTCATTTACCCGGTTTGAGGTACAATTTCCCACTTAATATGATACTGGTGGGAATGATGAAGCAGTATCCGGATTTTTTCTACGATAATATTGAGATTGGTTCCTTTTTTGGAGAGTTTCCCACATCAAGGTGGGGTGGCGGAAGATTCTGCAATGGTGATCAGTGTGACGCAGCTTTTATAAAGCGTGTAGTGAAGGCATATAACGATAACGGAATACCTGTGAGATACACCTATACCAATCCTGAGCTGAACAGGTTCGACTGTGAGGATGCCTACTGCAATTTCTGTATGGACGTTGCTGACAACGGAATGAACGAGGTACTTGTGGTAAGTCCGGTGCTAGAGGACTACATAAGGAACAAATATCCGAAGTTTAAGATTAACAGCTCGACCTGCAAGGAGATAAAGGAGATAAATGCGCTCAATGAGGAGCTTTCAAAGGACTATGCGCTTGTAGTATTAGACTACAATCTGAATAATAAGTGGGATTTCCTGAGCCGGATTGAGAGAAAAGATAAGTGTGAGCTGCTCATCAATGCATGCTGTGTTCCGAATTGTCCGCGAAGGGGCGAACATTATAAATGCATTGCACAGCAGCAGAAGATAGTCCTTATGAACAGAAAGCTTCCTAAGGACAAGCAGCTTCCGGTTCCGGGCTGGCACTGTGAGTACGGCGACAAAAACTCAATTTTCAAGATAAAGGATTATGAAACTTATATTTCACCGGAGGCTATTTTTGAGAAATATGTTCCTCTTGGATTTAACAATTTTAAGATTGAGGGCAGAACAGGAAACCTGTTCAATCTGATTGAGTCATATTGCCTGTGGCTTATGAAACCGGAGAAGAGGGATGAGGGCAGATTCATGCTGATAACGAACCTTCAGGCAACGAAGGTTATAAATGTAGGACAGCCAAGACCGGGTGTATGGCCGTAGTGTGTAGATAGGAGAAGGAATGAACAGAAAACATTTACTTGCAGCAGCGGTGCTGCTGTGTGGAACAGATCTTGTGACAGCCTGTAACGGACAGACTGCTGTAGATGGGAATAGTGAAGTGATAAGTTCGGTGGATGTATCGCAGGAAGAAGCACAGGATGTATCACATGCGGTGTCACAGGAAGTATCACAGGCAGATAGTGAATCCGGTGCAGTAAATACGGATTCGGACGTAAAAGATGGCAAGGATGACGATAAGCAGCAGGAGGGAAAAGTGAACTACTCATTATTATTCAACGAAATCAAAAGGACTGAAGCATACAAGGGTATGAAGTATGCCAATCCACTTATAACACAGGAATTCGGTGCGGATCCGTATGCGATGGTCTATGATGACACAGTGTATATTTATATGACGCAGGATGCATTTGAAAAGAGCTCTGATGGCACGATCAAGGATAACTCATATTCTAAGATTAAATCCATAAGAGTGATATCCTCAAAGGATATGGTCAACTGGACAGATCATGGTGAGATATATGTGGCAGACGGCATTGTGGGAGCGAAGTGGGCAAAAAATTCATGGGCGCCTGCTGTTGCGTGGAAGAATATTGACGGACAGGACAAGTTCTTTCTCTATTTTGCCGATGGAGGCGGTGGTATAGGGGTTCTTGAGGCAGATTCACCTACAGGACCTTTTAAGGATCCGCTTGGTCACGGACTGATTACAAGGAACACACCTAACTGTGCGGATGTATTGTGGTTGTTTGACCCGGCTGTCTTGGTCGATGATGATGGAAAAGCATATATATATTTTGGAGGCGGTGTTCCTTCCGACAAGATTTCACATCCAATGACAGCAAGGTGTGTGGAGCTTGGGGATGATATGATAAGCATTAAGGGGGAGCCTGTAACAATTGATGCACCATACCTTTTTGAGGATTCGGGAATCCATAAGTACAATGACAAATATTACTATACCTACTGCAGCAACTGGCAGGTTGACGAGGCAGGAACCGCTGAGTACGGCTTTCACAATGCGGAGATAGTGAGCATGGAGAGCGATTCACCGCTTGGACCATTTACTTTTAAGGAGGTCATTCTTGAAAATCCGGGTAAATTGGTAGGACTTTACGGAAACAATCATCACTGTGTATTCAGTTTTAAGAATGAGTGGTATATCACATACCATACAAGAGAGCTGGAAAAGCAGATGGGTGTTGAGAAGGGCTACCGCTGTACCTTCATCGATAAGTTTGATATGGGTGAGGATGGAACAATCGGCAGGATTAAGCAGACCTACAATGGCTGTGGGCAGGTTGGTACGCTGAATCCGTATGAGACGGTGGCAGCATGCACATTCTCGCATGAAGCAGGAATAGAAGTGGTTCCTGCAGACAGGCTTTCTAAGACATACGGTTCAGGGAAGATGGCACTTGGCGGAATAGATTCAGGAGATTATATAAAGCTTACAGGGGTTGATTTCTCACATAAGGAGCCTGAAAGCTTCGTGTTCTTAGCTAAAAAGACGGCGGAGCTTGATGAGAACTGTCTTATCGAGTTAAGACTTGACAGCACCAAGGGTGATGTACTCGGATATATTCCGGTCGGGCAGCTTTTAAATGATGCCGCAAGCCTTGATGATGAGTTCGTTGAGCTTACCGCACCGATAGATAAGAAGGTGAGTGGGGTACATAATCTGTATATGACATTCTCCGGTTCGGGCTATGAGCTTCTTGAATGGAGCTTCGAGGGTGTCGAGAACAGCTGGTACGATAAGCTGTGTGAGAATGCTCTTATCTCAACAGGAAATAATGGCAGGCTTGAGAGGGCACTTGCAAAGCTTGAGGCGGGAGAAAACGTAAACATCGCATTTCTTGGAGGCTCAATAACGGAAGGTGCCAGCGCTTCAAAGCAGTCGGAATGTTATGTTGAACAGACAGTATCTAACTTAAAAGCCATGTATCCTGATGCGGACATTAATTATGTCAATGCCGGAGTGAGCGGCACGCCATCGGCTCTTGGAATTATGAGGTATCAGAGAGACATAGTCGGTACCTTTGATGATACACCGGATATTTTGTTTATTGAGTTTGCAGTAAACGATTATCAGGAATGTACGGATGGAAGGGCGATGGAGAGCCTTATAAGACAGGCGCTTGAGGCGGATGAAAAGACTGCGGTATGTCTTTTGTACTCAGTGTCTAAGTCAAAGTGGAATGTGCAGGATGTATCGGTACCTATGGGAGAGCTGTACGGACTTCCTATGGTGAGCTTGAAGGATGGAACCAAGGAGGCGTTTGAGAGTGGTGCTCTCACTGATGAGGAGTACTTCACGGATGACTACCATCCTACAACCTATGGACATACCATAATGGCTGATTGTATTAAGTATATGTTCACCGAGGCTGCAAAAAAAGAGGTTCCGGCTGAGGTTTCCGGCATACCTGATAAGATGGTAAAAGGTGCGGATTTTGATGGGAACAGGCTTGTCACCTCGAAGGACAGTGCGGACGCCAAAATCGTGTGCGGAGGCTTCGATGGGAAAGACAGTGAGGTTCACAGCGCAAAATTTATCGGAGGAGCAGTTTTTCCGGACAACTGGATGCACACGGCACAGAGCGGGGATGCCCCATTCGTGATGACGGTCGACTGCAGGAACCTGCTTATCAATTATAAGCAGAGCAAGTCAAAGAATGCAGGTGCGGTTGTGATAAATGTTGACGGAGAGGATGTAATGGAAATCGACTGCTACAAGGATGGCGCATGGAATCAGTCCATAGTTGAGCTTGTAATAGATGAGAAGGATAGCAGTACGCATACTGTTTCAATCCGTATGAAGGATGGGGACGAGGATAAGGAATTTACTATTCTGGCATTGTCATATACGAAGTGATTGTATTATTACGATTCGGGTAATTGAGAAACGAAAAATTGCACAATATCCGGCTACGTACACCGGGTTTGGCTATTGCAGGGAGGATTGCGGTAAGATGAGTAAAGAGACGGTTCAGCAGGCAAAAGAGCTTGTGGCTAAGATGACATTGAGTGAGAAGATGGGGCAGATGTTATATGAGTCCCCGGCGATAGAAAGACTTGGAATACCGGCGTATAACTGGTGGAATGAGGCACTTCACGGTGTAGCGAGAGCCGGAGTTGCTACAGTATTTCCGCAGGCGATAGGCATGGCGGCTTCCTTTGATGAGAAGCTTATACAGGAAACCGGAGATATCGTTTCAACGGAGGGACGCGCCAAGTTCAATGAATTTTCAAGAAGAGGCGACCACGGAATCTACAAGGGCTTGACCTTCTGGGCTCCTAATATCAATATTTTCAGGGATCCGAGATGGGGGAGAGGACATGAGACCTATGGTGAGGATCCATACCTTACATCAAGGCTTGGCATGGCATATATCAAGGGCTTGCAGGGAGAGGACAGGGAGAATCTTAAGTCGGCGGCGTGTGCGAAGCATTTTGCTGTCCACAGCGGACCGGAAGCACTGAGACATCATTTTGATGCGAAGGTTTCCTTGCATGATATGTATGACACCTATTTGTATGCATTTGCAAGATGTGTGAAGGACGCGCATGTAGAGGCGGTGATGGGAGCCTATAACAGGGTTAACGGAGAGCCTGCATGCGGAAGCCATACACTTCTAAAGGATATATTAAGAGGTGAGTGGAAGTTCGAGGGCCATGTTGTGTCGGACTGCTGGGCAATCAATGATTTCCACCTTAACCACAAGGTTACTGCGGATGTAGAGGAGTCCGCAGCACTGGCTGTCAACAATGGCTGTGACCTAAACTGCGGAAGTGCATTCCTGCACCTTGAGTCGGCGTACGAGAGGGGGCTTATAACTGAGGAGGCAATAACTGAGGCTGTTGAGAGACTTATGGAGGTGAGAATCCGCCTTGGAATGATGGAGAATCATCCTTCGCCGTATGAGAATTTAAGCTATGAGCTTGTAGAGTGCGACAAGCATACCGAAGCGTCGGTAGAGATGGCGCGAAGAGGAATTGTACTGTTAAAGAACAAGGATAAGCTTCTTCCGCTTGACAAGGATAAAATAAATACCATTGCGGTTATCGGACCGAATGCTAACTCAAGGGATGCGCTTGTTGGCAATTATGTCGGAACATCATCACTCTACATCACACCGCTTGAGGGAATACAGAGATACCTTGGCAGTGGTAAGAGGGTTATATATGCTGAGGGCTGTGACCTTTACAAGGATAAGGTTGAGTTCTTAGCAGAGAAGAATGACCGCTTCGAGGAGGCTGTGATTGCGGCTGAGCAGGCGGATGTGGTTGTAATGTGTCTTGGACTTGATGCCACAATAGAGGGTGAGGAAGGCGATGCAGGCAATGAGTATGCCAGCGGTGATAAGCCTTCACTCAGGCTTCCGGGACTTCAGCAGGAGCTGCTTGAAAAGATAACAGCAATTGGAAAACCGGTCATACTGGTGGTTCTTGCGGGCAGTGCGATGGATTTGAGCTGGGCGGATAAGAATGTCGATGCGATTATTGACGCATGGTATCCGGGAGCACGCGGCGGAAGAGCTGTCGCAGAGTTGATTTTCGGCGACTATTCTCCATCAGGAAAGCTTCCTGTGACATTCTATGAGGATGAGACAGAGCTTCCTGAGTTTACAGACTACAGCATGAGTAACAGAACCTACAGATATTCCAAGGCCAAGGCACTCTATCCGTTCGGATATGGACTTAAATACACAGATATTAAGTACAGCGGTGAGACGCTTGACAGAAGCTGTGCTTCGGTAGGTGATGAGATAACGATATCAGCACAGGTGTCTAACAATGGCACCTACGATGTAAATGAGATTGTTCAGGCTTATATTAAGCATGTGGATGCACTTGACTATGAGCCGGGCTTCCAGCTCAAGGGAATACAGGTTCTAAGGCTTAAGGCAGGTGAGACGGCGCATGCAGAGATTAAGCTGGACAATAGAGCATTCGGAATAATAACCGAGGAAGGAAAGTGCGTTCTGCGTCCGGGAAAGTATCAGATAAGTATTGGAGCAGGACAGCCTGATGCGCGTACACAGGAGCTTTACGGATGCAGGACAGAGGTGTTGGAGCTCGAGATAAGCGGCACGGAGACGGAGATAGAGTTCTAGGATGCTGCCGGGAGCCAAAAAACTCCTGATTATATTTCACCGGCAGTAAATATAAAGATAAATGATTGTGCAGGCTGAGTATTACGGCAAAAGCCGTGGCTCAGCATGCAGCACTATTGGAGGCAGAGAATATGGAATATCAATTATTGTGTTACACAAGAAAACCTGATGAGACGATGTATTATGGACCGCGGCTCGCCTACAGCATGCATATTGCCTTGAGAGAGGGCGATGGAAAATACATTCCGCTTAACCACAATTCGGGAGTTCTGTTTGCGCGTGCTACGGAAAATGCGGACGGCAGCCTGAATCCGAAGAGTCTTAAAAAGCCTTATATCGTTAGATTGGCGGATGGAAGCTTTGAGATTCATGCGCTGAGAATAGAGGGGGATGGACAGGCTGAGGTGAATGAGACAGAGCTGTGTTTTAAAAGCTCAGACCTTGTTGTGTATGAGGAAATGTCGGAGTGTGATTGTACTTGCACTGCACAGAAGCCGGATGAAGCCGGTGAAGCGTTTGATGAGGCGCTGATTAGCGGCATAGTGGGCTGTGTTCCGGGAAATGTCATATCCATAACCGAAAAAGAGGCACAATACCTAAAAAATAAGCTTATGACACCTGAGATTGTAAGACTTGAGGTGCAGGATTCAGTACAGGTATCTGGAGCAGAGGATATTGGAAAAATTCAGGCTACGGCATATTACAGTGATGGTACAAGCCTTAACCGCAGTGTTGACTGGAATGTTGGAGAAATTGATTTTACAAAAAAGGGTGTTGCACAGAAAATTACCGGAACAGTAAAGCAGAAGAGATTTGCATTTCCGTTGCTGATAAACAGGGCAGACCCTTGTATTACAAGCTGGAATGGAAAATATTATTTTATAGCAACCAATGACGCAGACAACAACCACACGATATATATAAGGGAAGCCGACAGCATAGAGGGCTTGGAGAGCGCAGAGGATGTGCTTCTGCTTGATTCGTCAACCTATGAGGATATTGGAAATCTTCTATGGGCACCAGAGTTCCATGAGATAAATGGCAGGCTGTATATTTTCCACGCAGCTACACCGGGTGAGTTTTTCAGTGAGGAGAGCCACATAATGATGTTGAAAGATGGTGGTAATCCGTGCAATAAGGATGACTGGTCGCGTCCTAAAAAAATTGTAAAGATGGATGGCAGTGCTCTGTGTGAGGCAGGAAAGACGATATCACTTGACATGACATGCTTTCATTGGATGGGAGAGTATTACGTTGTATGGTCGCAGAGGCAGTTTCTCCCGAAAGACCTTGGAGCATGGCTGTATATTGCAAAGCTCAATCAGGAAAGACCTTGGGAGCTTGCCTCAGAGCCGGTGCTTCTTTCAAAGCCCGATTATGGCTGGGACAACAATCACACATTTGTGGATGAGGGACCTTTCGCACTGGTATCCGGTGATAAGCTTTTTGTCACATTTTCAGGAGCTGCAGTCGATGAAAGCTATGTTGTGAGCTATCTTGAACTTATAAATAACGATAGTCTGCTGGATAGAAATAGTTGGCGTAAAAATAATTATCCTATTCTTTCTGCGAGAAGCGTTGATGGCGAATATGGAACAGGACACAATGCTTACGTCATTGATGAGGACGGAATTGTATGGAATACATACCATGCAAGACCGGGCGCTGATGGACCGAGAAGTACCGGAATAAGAAGGGTTCATTTCGATGTTGACGGATGTCCTATGCTTGACGTGACAGAGGATAGGGATATGACGGATGAACTTAGGAAGGTAGAAACAACTATTATTTTAGTGTAATAATATGCCAAATACATCTTGACATTTCAAGTTTAGTTAATTATTATATTTGTATTGTTATATAGAAAGGCAATGAAGGGAAAGAGTAGATATTCTGAGAACCTACAGAGAGCTGCCGGTCGGTGAGAGGCGCACAGGTTAAGGACTGTTGAATACATCCCGGAGCTTTGCACCGAATTAATTATAGTTATAGTAGGCTGCAACGGGTACACCCGTTATAGTGTGAGGGTATCGTCTCATGACTGTACCTGATGAGGCAGCGGATGTGAGTCCGTTGTGAAGTAAGGTGGTAACACGTTTATATGCGTCCTTACAGTAGTGGTCACTGCTGTAAGGATTTTTTTATTCTTCAGACAGTGCGTATAATTTTGTGAGTGCTGCCGCTGGGCTTGGCACGGAAAGGACAGAAAATGGGTATTTATGAGGAGCTTAAGGCAAGAGGCCTTATTGCACAGGTGACAAATGAAGAGGAAATCAGCAAGATGATTAACGAGGGAAAGGCTACATTCTATATCGGATTTGACTGTACAGCCGATTCCCTTACAGCGGGACATTTCATGGCGCTCACACTTATGAAGCGCCTGCAGATGGCAGGCAACAAGCCAATTGCACTGATTGGCGGCGGTACAACCATGATCGGGGATCCTTCGGGAAGAACCGATATGCGTAAGATGCTCACAAAGGAAGATATTGAGCACAACGCAGAATGTTTCAAGAGACAGATGGAGAGATTCATTGATTTTGGCGAGGGAAAGGCTCTCATGGTCAACAACGCGGACTGGCTTTTAAATCTCAACTATGTTGAGCTGCTGCGTGAGGTCGGTGCCTGCTTCAGCGTTAACAACATGCTTCGTGCTGAGTGCTACAAGCAGAGAATGGAGAAGGGGCTTTCATTCTTAGAGTTCAACTACATGATCATGCAGAGCTACGACTTCTATATGTTATTCCAGAAGTACGGCTGTAATATGGAGTTCGGCGGCGATGACCAGTGGAGCAACATGCTTGGAGGAACAGAGCTTATCCGCCGTAAGCTTGGCAAGGATGCCCATGCCATGACAATCACGCTTCTGACCGATTCAAACGGAAAGAAGATGGGAAAGACCGCAGGAAATGCAGTATGGCTTGACCCTAAAAAGACTTCACCTTACGAGTTCTTCCAGTACTGGAGGAATGTCGATGACGCCGATGTAATGAAGTGCATCAAGATGCTCACCTTCATCCCTCTTGATGAGATTGAGAAGATGGAAAGCTGGGAGGGCAGCCAGTTAAATGAGGCTAAGATGATTCTTGCTTACGAGCTCACCAAGCTTGTTCATGGTGAGGAGGAGGCCAAGAAGGCCAAGGCAGGTGCGCTTGCCATATTCGGCGGCTCAGGAGATTCATCCAACATGCCTACAGTTGAGATTGAGGATGCTGATTTTAAGGATGGCTATGTTGATATCCAGACACTTCTTGTAAAGGCAGGTCTCTGCCAGTCACGCGGCGATGCGAGACGTAATGTTGAGCAGGGCGGTGTCACAGCCAATGATGAGAAGGCAACACTTGACACCAAGTTCACCAAGGCTGATTTCGGCGACGGAATTGTTATCAGAAGAGGTAAGAAGAACTTTAAGAAGGCAGTGCTTAAATAGCGGCTGCGAGCGCTAAAGGGATATTTTATTCTGGCTTTTGCAGACAGGCAATAATGGCTTTTTTGTTATTGAAAGTCCACATGCATCATGTATGGGTGCGTGTGGACTTTTATTATGCCGTTTAGGCGGCCTCTTCGCAGGTAGAGATTTTTACGGAGAAAATTCTTTCTTGATTTTATACGAAAGACCGCCTGACAGTTGTATTGCCATATGAAGGCGGTAAAAACCTTCATAACTTCCAATTTTTCCATTGACAAATATTGAAATGTCGGGGTCAAAACATGTGCTATACACTCGTACATTAAATTAGCATGTTTTGACCTCAACAGTATATTAAATAAAGTTAATTATTATTTTTTAAATAGTATATTGCAATGCAGAATAGCTTGTGATATTATACATATGGTTACAAAATAAATGAGGCGCTGTAAAGCATATTTACGTAATGCGTTGTGTTCGCAGTCGTCTGAATATTTTAATTATTGGTGAAGGGAGTGTTTACATGAATACGCAGATGAAGAAGGGCGTTTTGGAGCTGTGTGTTCTCTCTATGTTGAGTAGGGGAGACAGGTATGGGTATGAGCTCACGGAGAGCTTGTCGGAGGAGATGTCGATAGCACCGGGAACCTTGTACCTCATACTTAAGAGGCTCAAGGATGATGAGTGTGTTGAGACATATCTTGTGGAGTCGGAGTCGGGGCCGGCGAGGAAGTATTATCACCTTACGGATAAGGGAAATGAGACATTATTGCAGCAGAAGAATGACTGGCAGCAGTTTATAAGAATTGTTGAGAAGTTTATAGGTGAGTAGGAGAGGGAGGATAAAATTATGACAAGAGCAGAATATATGGAGGAGCTTGCACAGGCGCTTAAGGCGTATGACGAGGATTTTGCATTGGATATTATCGGGGATTACAGGAGACATTTCGATGAGGCGGCTGCGGACGGAAGAAGTGAGGAGTCCGTATGTGAGGAATTAGGAAGCGTTGAGGATTTTATAAGGGATATACCCGAGGAGTTTAAAAAGAACAGTGATGAAAAAGCATCCGGGAGAACGGATTCATCAAGTGAAACCTCAGATTATAAGGATGATTTTGGCAAGCTTGCGGGTGACCTTGGCAAGCTGGTAAATGAGGCGGGTAAGATGGCAGGAAAGGCAGGAATAGCTGCAGGAAAGGCTGCAATCAAGGCGGCTAAGAGTGCGGATTCTGCGATAAGCAGGCTCAGTGAGGTCATTTCCGACAAGCTCAGCGAGGTGATGTCTGATATATCGAATGATATGACAGAGAACGCTGCCGATGATAACACCGCAGATAGCAGCAACGAAGGTGCGGAACATACCTGTGACAGGACTGCACAGTTCGACAATGTCGAAGTCGAAGAGTACGCAGACATTGATTTTAATAAAGACAATATTAGTAACAATGTCAATAATAATAACAATAGTAATAACAATAGTAATGTCATCAATAGAGACATTAACAATAGCAATACCATGAACAGTAATGTGAACGATAGCAACATGAATGCTGGTACAGCCGGAGCCTACGCCGGAAATACAGCCTTGGACATCGTGAATCCGCTTATGGTGTGCAGCTATACCGGACTCAGAGGGCTTAAGATGAGTGTGGTCGAGCCTAATGTGGAGCTTGTACAGGCGGACACGGCTGCAATCACAATCATTCTTTCAAGACCGCTTACAAAGAAGGAAAAGATGTATATGAATCCGATTATTTCAGTTGAGGATGGTATACTTAAGGTTAAGCAGGAGAATAAGAACAAAGCTTTTTCATTTATTTATAATCCGGTAAATGAACCGCTCACATATTTTGTCACTGTTCCGGCACGGTTTGAGAAGTTGAATGTTTCAACAGTGAGCGGCGGAATATATATACAGAGTGATATCAGAGCTGAAAGCTGCAGGCTTTCAACGGTGAGCGGTGGCATATATGTAGATGGTGACATCACTGCTGAGAAGTGCAGGCTCTCAACAGTTAGCGGTTCCATAAAGGTACAGCATGATATACATGCCGATAAGCTGAAGCTTAACACAGTGAGCGGTCAAATCAGGACAGCGGCACAGTTATATGCGAAGGAGCAGGAGTTCAGCTCTGTGAGCGGAAGCGTGAATGCAGTAGTTGCCGGTGAAAGCTTCAGTGCTGAGACTGTGAGCGGTTCGGTTAATGTAGCTGTGATTGGAGCATGTTCAGGTAAGGTGAACACGGTTTCAGGCGGAATAGTGATTAAACTTTTATCCGATATCGGAATCGACATAAAGTGTTCAGGCATGAGTGGCTCCCTGAAGCTTATGACGGATAAGCATGTTGTATGGGATAACTACGATGAAAAGAATACGATGCGCTTCGGATTTGCCAAGTCCGACAGGCATGCAGTGTTCGGTGATGGGCAGGCACGGATAACATCAAGCTCCGTGAGCGGTTCGGTCAAGGTATATGATTTTGGAAAAACAGAATAAGCCTTGGAACAGGGACCAGACCCCGTGTCCC
>DNFT01000022.1 GCA_003486385.1 Eubacterium sp.
ATGTTTTGACCCCAACATCATTTCAATCACAGAATCAGCACTGGCATAAAATCATACCTCTTTCTTTTCCGGCTTCTCCGGCAAATTCTTAGCGGCTGCCTGCTATACTCCTGCTAATCATACCAGCGTCTTTCTCACATTTGTATCAAGCATCTTCTGGAAGCCCAACCACTCGCCGGTCTGTGCCTGCGGTGTTGATAGCAATTCCTTAAGTGTCTCCATCTTTGCATCCATATTGTCCGCAAAATTCAGTGCAAATGCTTCCATAATAGCAGGCTTCTTCGGTGAGCCGTATTCATATTCTCCGTGATGT
This sequence comes from Eubacterium sp., assembly GCA_003486385.1. Lineage (GTDB taxonomy): Bacteria > Bacillota > Clostridia > Lachnospirales > Lachnospiraceae > CAG-882. The sequence continues at coordinate 314 of DNFT01000022.1, forward strand.
GACACAATCAGGTGCTTAAGCTCTGCCTCAAGCTTCGCAGGAAAGCCTTCTATCTTATCAGCACTCTTTCCTATCATCTCAACACCTATTATAATATGACCTAAGAGTTGTCCGTCATCGGTATAATCATTAGAAGGGAAATCCGAAAGCTCCTTGAGCTTACCTATATCGTGAAGCATAGCTCCTGTTATCAGCAAATCGCGGTTAAGCATAGGATACCTGTCTGCAAAACAGTCACATAAATTAGTAACGCCAAGTGTATGCTCTAACAGACCTCCTACGAATCCATGGTGAACCGACTTTGCTGCCGAATGTAACTTGAAATTCTTTATAAGCTCCGTGTCATCCACAAAAAAGCTGTCTAACAGTCTGCGAAGATATGTATTTCCAACCTTGTTCTTGAGTGTCATAAGCTCTGCATACATTTCCTCTATATCCCGCGAGCTGACAGGGAGAAAATCCTTCATGTCGAACTCACCCTCGGCACACTTGCGCACACGCTTAATGCTCATCTGCATCGCACCGTTGAAAACAGTAATTTCTCCCTGAACCTCGACAAAATCAAGTGCCTCGAACTCCTCTATTCCCATGGAATTAGGCTCCCATATCTTAGCGTCAAGGGTTCCTGTTCTGTCCTGCAAAAGAACATTCTCATAAGGCTTTCCGTTCTTGGTTGTGGCGGCATTCTTCTGCTTACACATATATATGCTTGTAACTCTTTCGCCTTCGTGAAGGCTGTCAATATATCTCATATAATCCTCATTTCTAAGCGACCTGTCACAAAAATCCATGATAAATCCGAACTGTAAATTTATCCTCTTCTATTTATTATGATACCTCTTTCACGCTTACATTCTCATGGACACAATCGCATCAATTATAAATTCTTCAGATATGGGTTACTCCGAACCCAATACCAGCGTTATTTCAATATTACGGTAGCCATCCTTACCCGGTCTGCTTATATATACAGTTACCTCCGTACCCGCATCTGTCATAAACAGAATATTCTGAAGCGCCCTTGAAGTCATAACACTCTCTTTTCCGATATAAGTTATGATATCACCACTCTGAATACCTGCGTAAAAAGCAGGCGAGTCTCTCTCAACAAGGTTAACATATACTCCATCCGGCATACCATATACATCCTTCATGACTGAAGTCACGGTCTGTGGGATGACACCCATATACGGCGTTACTTTACCATTAATCAGCCTTTCAATCAAGCGTTTTAACTCAGAAATACCATAAGAATTGATAATTTCCCCGGAAATTGCTTCATTATGGTATGGAATTATACCCACAATCTCTCCCTTTGTGTTAACTATAATTCCACTGTCAGCATCTCCCGATAAAATATCCGTGCTTATCACCCGATAGCTGCAATCAGTGTCAACCACACTCTTTTTGACGGATGTAGCTGTTGTGTACACCACCATATCGCTCTGCCCGTATATATTACCTATTGCCATAACCTTGTCACCCTGCTGCACCACATAGGAATTGCCAAGTACCGCCGTCTTAACATTCTCAGGCACCTTACCGCCAAATACACTCTTGTCTACAGCTACTATAGCCTGATTGGTTGTCATATCGCCTGTAATATATGTTCCCTGCGCAACTGTTCCATCATTAAATATAACTGAAAGATATTTTTCTTCCACGAATTCCTTGATTGTCAAAATATAAAAGTATTCATCGTCATCCGCTGCAATGAAGCCCATTATCCCGGTGTCTGAGATATAATCCCAGTTAACCCCGTCATACGAAACCTCTACCGACACTATTGACTTATTTACATCATTTATAACTGTCCTCAAGCCGCTATATAACGAATCCAATTCGGACATTCCCGGTTTATACATGGTAAATGCATGATCTATCCTATCATCGACCAATGACTCAAGCTCTTCCCGGTCAATCACATGATTATCTGCATTTTCCGCTGTATTCTCTGTGGCATTACCTCCATTTTCCCCGGATATACCTTCACTGCCACTCTCGCCTGTGTTGTAATTGCTCTCATTCTGTACAGCGGCACTGCTCTCAGGTTCCCCTGTTTCGGTGTCAGAATATGCCCATGAATCATCTGCGGGCTCCTCCGTCTGACTGTCCGTTGGTATTACCGTTCCCTGCCTCGTTGTGGGTTCTGCATCCCCTACGAACTTTTTGGCAGTAGGATAGACTACCGACAGCACCAGACCCGCAACAACTCCAAAAAGCACAGCCGAGCCAACAACCTTTGCCATATGCTTCACTGCTCTTTTAATTCTACTTCCGGGCTTTCTTACTATTTTCTCTGTATACAGACTGTATTCCTGTTCTTCCTGCTTATCATTTTGCTGTCCCGGCATATTGTGATTATTATCCATTGCGATTCTAAGCCTCCGGATTATCTTTTATATGTCCTGCAATACCTTTTTACATTATTCGCAGCTGTTAAGCACCTTGCGGATTCACATAAATGGTTGGTACGCTCCGAACAACTGTTATTTTTTATTATATAATAAAAATATGAATTTTTTATGACATACTTGTTAAAAGAATTAACCCTCCACACTGGAGGCTGCTTTAGAAGAAAAGCATACAAGGATGTATACTTTTCTTCAGTGGCGAACGCAGAAAACCTTTATCAGAGCTCTTAGAACATCCTGCTTCGGACAACGGAGCTGACATGTATAAATATAATACGTTATACACTCATAAATCAGACCGGCATGTTCTGACACCCGAATCATGTTATACAACAGATAAAAAATGACAATGCGATTGAGGGCACCATCGGTGCCTTCTTTATTTTTTTCAGCTGTCTTCCCATCAGCTTTTCCTTTAGATTATATACAGCCATATACACTCCGAAAGATACACAGAAAGTTACAAGAGAGCCATAAACCAGTTTGCATGAATAGCTGATAATGCTGCCTTCCCCACATGCCGCTGCAATTATAAGCATTATGAATAATTCCATATCTCCCTGTGCATACGCTCTCATAATTCTGAGCACAATAACAGCAGCCAGACACAGGAACAATTCTCTGTAATCCATATATAAAAAGCCATGCTTCACAAATAAAAGAACTGTCTCTGCAATAATAGCAATTCTTACCGGAAGTACATACAATTCCATTGACTTTATATCCGTATAACAGTGAAATACCAGCATATACCACAGAATAATCTTATTCCAGCCGCACACAAAACCTCCAATTACCGCGATGACAATACATATATATGCTGTCAAATCCAGTCCGCTCAGCCGCACAAGCCAGCTCTTTAAAACATCTTTTAAAGACATAGGCTAGTCCTCTGTATACTTATTTTTTTCACGCTCATACATACATCTTCCTACCCTGAGTGTCCCCTTCTCCAGTGCAATATTAAATTCCTGCTCTTTTTCCTCCGGAATAATAATATTAATCACCATCGCGGCGCTGTCGTTTCCGGAATCTGCATTTACCTGCACTCCTGCAGCCGTAAACACCCTTGTCACATATGCATAGTCACAGATTTTCTCTGCCGTCACCTTGCCGACACCATTATCATTTGTCTCAGTAACCGACCATATATTTATTCTGTCGCCTTCCCTGAGTATGCCTCCGACAACCTGTGAAAGATTATTGGCATTCATGGCAACCTCTATAGGTGACTCAATGCCTGCCGCTCTCCTGTCCTGTGCGGAAACCGCCCTGTCTGTCATCACCTCGTTCTTTACAATATCCTGTACCGTCATCATTCCGACAAGCTGAGAAATATCAGTTATACAGTTATCCGGAAGCCAGTCACTTTTTCTCTCCTTAGCCGCAAACAAAATGCCTGAGTTATCAGCCGTAATCACTGTATTTCTGCCAATATCAGTCTGTGCCACATAGACTGTTGTATAATCATCAGAACTAAGAACCGTCCTCTCAATAAACAACAGCAGCGCATACAATGTGAGCGTCACAACGAAACTGTATACCAGAACCTTAACATCGGGCGTTCTCCCCCTGCTTTCCTTTATCCGCTGTTCCCGCGGTATTCTCACATTTTTCACCCTTTTACCCATCATTTATGCCGATTTATCTCCTTATCTTTTTTGATATTCAATCCGTCACCGCCACCAGCCGCGTCATGCAGTATTCCCCCAGCTTATCAAGCCCGAACGAAATCTGTGCATATATCGATGTCTGCTCAATCTTTATCATTCCATCGTTAGCTGCCACATACACAGCGACATTATCCGGATATCTAAGTGTATATGGCTGTCCGTTTTTTATCCCGCATTCGGTCACATGCCACCCGCCTTCACCGGACAGATAGTTATATACCCTGTAAGAAATTATATCTACCTTGTTTTCCATCCCCTGCCCCTTGGTTATGCACATATTTTCATCAAGCCCGAGGTTGCATCTCAGGCAGTCCATAAAACGAATATAAGAATTTATAAATGCACTGTCCCATACCTCCGGCTCCGCTCCATCCGAAATGATAAGATTTCCTGATACTGCATACTCATTGAAGTTTATTATCGCTGCTGCCAGCAAAGAGTACGTAAGATTACTGTCAATTTGTTCGTAATTGTACTCCAGACTTTCCCTTCTGAATGAATAGCTCAGAAACCAGCACATGAACACAACAATCACCATTGCTAAAGGCATAAGTGCTGCCGAAGCTTCCTCAGTCCTGTATATTTTTTGCCGTGGACTTCTGATATATTCTAAAATTCTCTTCTCCTCCTCTTACAAAGACAAAATTCTGTCCTACCTCTGCAACCGAATTCATCCTCAATATGCCTGTCACGGACAGGACAATCTCCTGCCCGTAGCCGGCCATACTCATAGTTGTACCCGCATAGGAAATATTTGACACACCCATATCTGAAAGCTCCTTTGTAAGCCTGTCACGTTTTTCAGGTGTCAGATACCCGTATGTCTCCATATAGAGAATGTATGTCCTCTCAATTCTCGATTTATTGATTGCCATATTCACTCTCGCATACATATCAAGCCCTAAATACATCACCATAACCAGAAACAACATTCCCAACATGCATGAGAGCATATTCCCTACGCCGCTTTTCTTTTTTTTCCATGCACTTTTCATAAATTTTATGAAAACATCGTAGATGCCGTGGTTGTCATGGTTGTCCATATCTCCTGAATAAACTTGAGTCCTCCCGACTTGAACAAAGCTGCCATAGCAACCACAACAATCATGACAAGCACCTCTCCGATAACGGCACTTCCCTCTTTTTTCATGTGGCATGCCTTCTTCACCTTTTGCACACAGCACCCCAGCTTATCCATAAGCTTCACACATACAGCATTTCCTGCAAAATAATTATTCATATTTTCATTCTCCTCCATTTATAAATATTCATATTTTAAACATTCTTACCGACTCTAATAACCCCTTCGCACTCGCGTATACAAGCACTCCCATCATACATATAAATATTGCAAACAGACATACATCGCCCATTCTCCTCGTTCTCTCCTGCTCATATCTGTTGCTGCTCTCCATCAGTGTCTGCAGATACCTTCTTATATCATCGAGCATTGCCGTTGAGGCATCATTTTTGATAAGCTGTTTTATCGTTGCAACCAGATTATCTATATTTTCGTTATCGAATTTTCCGCCAAACACCTCTATGGAAACAAGCAGGTCATTAGATGACATGATATCCCCTGTGAGCGTTATGAGCGCTGCCTTGAGCCTTGGATGAGCCGCCACCCTGTAGGCGTCAATCAGGGTTCTTGTTATGTATTCCCCGGCATCCGTCTGTAAATAAACGACATCATATACATCCATTATGCTCGGCAGCATTTTCTCATTGTCCCTGTGATTTCTTATCCGCGCATGTATATCCGGATAGAAAAATGCCGGCACAGCAAAAACAAATGCAGCTACAATACCGAACATCACACCTGCGGCGAACCCCGCAATCACACAGAACATCTTCCCGCTAAGGTATACAAGCGGAGTGATTTTCCCTCGCGAATAATATGTAACTCCCCATGCGTCAAGCCGCCGCTGTATATATTCGTATGAAAAAGGGCTGTCTTTATCTGCATTTATCATCGCCGATGATAGCCTGTCATACAGTCTGCGCCCTGCCATGACATACCTATCTACAATCGCATGCGCCGCGAACTTGTACATCAATAGAAAAAATAACCCCAGCGCCACTGCCATGAGTACAGTCCGGATATATGCTGTATTCCCAATCAAAAAAGTCATCTGCTCCTTCTGCCTCCCCCTTTTGCCAGTATAAAATATGCTGTCATAAACAGTGTTCCCAGCATCATGGCTATGAGGCAGCACCCGATTGCACTTCTTGAAAACATAAGCAGCATACCTTTAAGGCTCATCCCTGACATAGTCCGCGCCATTATCTCAAGACACACTATGGCACACAGGAAAATCACGATAAGCCTTATCCGCGCCTCACGGTATATTTCCTCCAATTTTTTTGTATTATCCAGCTGCTCTGTTAAAAGACTCCTGCACTGCATGGTTATTTCGCGATAATTTGCATTATTTCTCGATGAAATTTCCAGATTGCGTATCAGTGTCTTAAAAAATGCATGCTCAATCCTGCTTTCAAGCTGTCCAAGTGCCACGGCTCCCTGCAGCCCGCTCTTTACCATTGTGACGGTATGCCACAGCTCATCATGAATTGGCCCTGCTGTCATTGCAGCAGCCTTTTCAAGTATGTATATGATATCATCCGACTCCGCCGCACAGCTCTCAATAGAATTTACCAGAGTCAAAAGCTGCTCTTCCTCCCTGCGATAGCGGTAATTGCGAAGCAGTGAGAAGAATATCTCACCAGCAACCCATGGAACTGCCGCTGCCGGAATGCCGTAATATATATTTCCCGATATAAAACCTGTCAGCACGTATGCAGCTACGGATAACATCAGCATGATAAGCATATACAACTCAGGTGTAAGTCCTGGCAGAATACTGCCCACACCACTGTACTCAATATTATCCGAAATATGGGCAATCGGTCCTCTCCTGCCCATATTCCCGTATAGTGCCGCAAGCTTCCTTCCAACCTCCTCGCGGCACCCGGACAGGCTGTTTACCCTGTCATACAGCTCGTTTACCGTAAGCTTTATGGAATTAGTTTTTTGCACATACAGCATAGCCCGGTACGATAACAGCAAAAGCACTGCAAAAAGCAGAATATGAGCGCCCGAAAAGCAATACCAAATCACCTTTGAAGCATCCGTAGACTATCCCTCCCTCGCATATATTGTAGTAAATTCCATCTCCTTTTTCTCATCAGACCACTCCATCCCCGTAATTGTATCAATTTTATATTTTTTCAGAAAAATACAGTTTTTGAGGGAACGCAGCATGAACAGAATCTCCTCCGATGAGTGGGAGCTGCTTCGTTTGACATAGTCCACAAGCCTGAAATAAGCATCCTTTGGTGAATTGGCATGGATGGAGGCATAGCATATTGCGCCCGTATGGACTGCATAGAGAAAGTCCTTCGCCTCCCCGCCCTTTATCTCGCCTATCATATAGACATCAGAATCTACGAGAAGACCGTTTCTTGCAATATCCTCAAGTGAGTAATTAATCTTTCCATCTCCTCTGTTCTCTACAATATGATAAGAAAAGAACTCACGCGGTCTCATCGAAAACAGCTCCTCCGCCTCCTGCACACAGAAGATTGAATACCGCTCCGGTATAGCCTCTAGCATGGCATTCATTAGTGTTGTCTTGCCCGCCGAACCTGCACCGCACAGCAGGAATGATTCCCCTGCCGCAATCTTTTCGTTGAGCATTACGGCAAGCTCTGCCGGCAGCATTCCCTCCTCAACAAGCCTTGGGAAAAGCTTCTTTCTCCTGGCATGCTTTCTTATATGAAGCATGGGAGCCGCCCCCGACAGCACGAACCTTGTTGAAAGATTGAACCTCAGTATCCAGTCCTTCTGGCTCTTGTCGGTAAATATGCTTATCGCATTATTATTTCCCATGTTCACCTTATTTTTCAGGGCAACTCTCTCTATGAAGCGCTCATAATCCTCACTGCTGTCGAACTTCACTCCCGAAAGCACCCTCACCCCGCGCCGCTTCACATATACATGCCCTGCGTCGATTATCCTTATGTCCGATATGTCCGGATCTGCGATAAGTCCGTCTATGATATAGTAGCTCCACACAAACCTTGAAAACTGCTCATATATATGTTCAAGCTGCATCGGTGTGACCTTATAGGTATTCTTTATATACTGCTTAACCTCCTCCGCAAAGGTCTCCCTGCTTATCTCACCCCTTTCACACATATTAAATCTTGCAACATTAAAACCTGAGGTAACGTGATCCACAACCGCCTTCACAATCTCACTCTCCGTAAGACCCGCCGTGGAATCTCCAACTCTGTTACCTGACAGCACACCTTCAGGTGCCGAAAAAATCATGTATACCTCCTCTCACAATCATACAAATGGGTAACTACCTGATTACCGGTAAAAAGAAAAATTTCATGAAATGTATTTAAGAAAAGCTTGATATCAGCTTCGATACTCATTATATTTATAGCGAAACGCAAAGTCAAGTATCTTTTGCGAAAATAGTTTGCAGTTTTACATATTTTAAGCTAGAATGTAAGTAATACATACATTGAGGGAGTTAATATTAGTTATGAATGAAAAAGCATTAAGGATTCTTGAATACACCAAGATTATAGATATGCTGTCGGAACAGGCAGCCTCCGATATGGGAAAAGAGCTGTGCCGTAAGCTCGCACCTATGACGGATATAGAAGCGATACGAAAAGCACAGAGGGAAACCTCTGATGCACTTTTCAGAATAGTAAAAAAGGGCGGTGTGTCCTTTTCAGGTCTTAAGGACGTCGGCATGTCCCTTAAGCGGCTTGAAATAGGTGCAAGCCTCGGCATGAGTGAGCTGCTTGCGCTCTCATCAATGCTAAGTACAGCCAATCGTGTAAAGACCTACGGCAGACGCGAGACTGATGATGACTCCCGTGACTGCCTTGATACAATGTTCGAGGCAATCGAACCACTCACATCACTCAACCGCGAAATTAACCGCTGTATAATTTCAGACGAAGAGATGGCGGACGATGCCAGTGCAAAGCTTAAGGATATCAGAAGGCATATCCGCATTGCCAATGACAAGATCCACTCAGAGCTTAACTCCATGGTAGGTGGTCAGCGCACCTACTTACAGGACGCTGTTGTGACAACAAGAGCCGGACGCTACTGTATCCCTGTGAAGGCAGAATACCGCTCTCAGGTTCCGGGCATGATCCATGACCAGTCCTCCTCAGGCTCAACGCTCTTTATAGAGCCTATGGCGGTTGTAAAGCTCAACAATGAGCTTCGTGAGCTTGAGCTTAAGGAGCTTGAAGAAATCAATGTAATACTTGCCAGCTTAAGCGAACAGGCAGCCCAGTACATTGACAGCCTGCATGCAGATCTTAAGGTCTTAACCCAGCTTGATTTTATTTTTGCGCGCGCCAATCTTTCAAAACGGTACAATGGCAGCGAACCTGTAATGAATGAGAACGGCTACATCAATATTAAAAAAGGACGTCATCCTCTTATTGATGCAAAAAAGGTTGTTCCTATAGACGTATATCTTGGAAAGGATTTCAATCTTCTTGTAATCACCGGGCCTAATACCGGTGGTAAGACCGTCACACTGAAAACCATCGGGCTTTTTACGCTCATGGGACAGGCAGGGCTTCACATTCCTGCCTTCGACGGTTCAGAGTTATCTGTATTTAATGAAGTATTTGCCGACATAGGCGATGAGCAGAGCATTGAGCAGAGCCTCTCCACCTTCTCATCACACATGACACATATCGTTGACATTTTAGGCAGGGCAGACTACAGAAGTCTTGTCCTTTTTGATGAGCTATGCGCCGGAACAGACCCGACAGAGGGTGCAGCACTTGCCATATCAATTTTACAGGACTTGCACAAGCGCAGGGTCACATGTGCCGCCACAACCCACTACAGTGAGATTAAGGTGTATGCACTCTCAACTCCCGGTGTGGTAAACGCCTGCTGTGAATTTGACGTCAACACGCTCTCCCCTACCTACAGATTGTTAGTCGGTATCCCGGGAAAGAGTAATGCATTCGCCATTTCAGGTAAGCTTGGACTCCCTTCCTATATCATCGAAAATGCGAAATCACAGATTGGAGCCAACGACAAGGCATTTGAAGACCTTTTAGCAAATCTTGAGGAGAGCCGTGTCACTATCGAACGTGAACGCGAGGAAATATCCTCCTACAAAGCTGAGGTTGCCAGCCTTAAGCAGGCACTTGAGGCTAAGCAGGAGCGTCTTGATGAGCGCTCCGATAAGATAATACGCCGTGCAAACGAGGAAGCCGCCGACATCCTGCGCGACGCCAAGGAATACGCCGATGAGGTTATCCGCAAGTTCAACAAGTATGAGCGACAGGGAGTGTCCGCGGCAGAGATGGAGAAGGACAGAAAAGCGGCAAGAGAAAAATTAGATTCCGTATCAGGAAAGCTTGCCATTAAAAATACCCCTAAGACATCCGGAAAGAATTATTCCGCAAAAGATTTCCACATAGGTGACCGTGTAAAGGTTCTCAGCATGAACCTTGAGGGCACTGTCCACACACTGCCTGATGCCAAGGGCAACTTGAGTGTAACAATGGGAATATTAAACTCACAGGTCAATATAAAGGATCTTCTTATTCTTGAGGACAATAACAAGATTTCTGCCAAAAAGGGAATGGGCGGTTCAGGAGCACTCAAGGCCTCCAAGACCTTCTCACTCTCAAGCGAAATCAACCTTATAGGAATGACCGTTGACGAGGCGATAGCACATCTGGATAAATACCTGGATGACGCATATCTGTCACATATCCCTTCTGTGCGGATCGTTCACGGCAAGGGCTCAGGTGCTCTCAGAAATGCTGTCCAGAACCATTTAAAACGCCAGAAATATATAAAATCATACCGGCTTGGAACCTTCGGCGAGGGTGATGCCGGTGTCACCATAGCAGAGTTCAAATAGGTGTTCTTCAGCTCATAACAGGAGGTGCCTCCATGGCAAAACAAAAAATACTTATCGTTGACGATGATAACAATATAGCAGAGCTCATATCACTGTACCTTATGAAGGAATGCTTCGACACCATGATAGTTGAGGACGGTGAGAAGGCTCTTGAACAGTTCGGACAATTCCAGCCCAACCTTATTCTTCTTGACCTTATGCTTCCGGGAATAGACGGCTATCAGGTATGCCGTGAGATAAGGCGTACCTCCAATGTGCCTATAATCATGCTTTCCGCTAAAGGTGAGGTCTTTGATAAAGTGCTCGGACTCGAGCTTGGTGCTGACGATTATATTATAAAACCATTTGACTCAAAGGAGCTTGTCGCAAGAGTGAAAGCGGTGTTAAGACGTACACAGACCCAGGCGGCATCACTTGCGGCTGCACTGCCATCTGAAAATCTCGGTGAGTATGTCGAATATCCTGACCTGCTCATCAACCTAACAAACTATTCAGTGATATACAAGGGGCAGAACGTGGATATGCCGCCTAAAGAACTTGAGCTTCTATACTTTCTCGCCTCATCGCCTAATCAGGTGTTCACGAGAGAACAGCTCTTAGACCATATATGGGGCTATGAGTATGTCGGAGATACGCGTACGGTCGACGTACATATAAAGCGCATCCGCGAAAAAATACACGATAACGAATACTGGAGTATCAGCACGGTCTGGAGCATAGGCTACAAGTTCGGGGTCAAAAGGGCATGAGAAGAAAAATGTTTGTAAGGCTGCTAATCGAATATCTCATTTTTGCTGTGGCAAGCTTTCTTACCATATCAATATGTATTCCGCAAATGGTATATAACCACACTGTAAAGAATGAGTCCGCAGCCATGTACCGTCAGGCGACCTACATCGCCTCCTCATACGGCAGCAGCATCATCAATGGCGATGCCTCTGCCGTACAGTCTGCCACTGCACAGCTCTCCGGTATTGACCGCTATCTGCAATGCGAGATAATGATTGTAGAAAAAAATGGGCAAATTGTTGCCGACACCTACGGAAGAACAGGAACGATAGAAGGCTTCGACCCTTCCGTAAGCGGAAATAAATATTATTTCACAGGTGATTTCTTCGGAGCCTTCGACCATGACACACTGACAGTAATAGCACCAATCAATTCACAGTACACGCTTCGCGGCTATGTGCTTATCCACAAGGCTGTTGATCAGCTTGCTTCCGATGGCAACACCATATTCAACTATAATTATATCACTATGATTATAATTCTGGTGTACTCGGCCGTCTTTATACTGCTGTACCTGTTCAGGATATATCTTCCAATCAAGAGGCTGACTAAGCTTACTCACGGCTACGCTGAGGGCAATATGTCGGCGCGCGCTGAATTTAACCGCATGGATGAACTTGGACAGCTTGCCAATTCACTTGACTTCATGGCAGGTGAAATTGAAAAGCTTAATGACTACCAGAATAAGTTCATAGCCAACGTCTCCCATGACTTCCGCTCCCCACTCACCTCGATAAAGGGCTATCTTGAGGCGATGCTGGACGGAACCATTTCGCCGGAGATGTATGAAAAATATCTCAACATTGTGCTTTTTGAAACAGAACGTCTTAATAAGCTTACCATAAGTCTTCTTACGCTGAACAATATGAGTCAGGGAATGATGCTTGATATAAGCAGTTTTGACATAAACGAGATAATCCGCAAAACTATTCTCACATTTGAAGGTGTGTGTGCACAGAAAAAAATAAAGTTTAACCTCACCTTCTCCGACAAGAACACCTATGTGGACGCCGACTACGGAAAAATACAACAGGTAATATATAACCTCATTGACAATGCTATAAAATTCAGCAACAATAATTCCTTTATCAACATTTCAACCTACGAAAAAGGCGGGAAGATTTTTATATCCGTAAAAGATTTCGGTATTGGCATTCCTAAAGATAATATAGAAAAAATCTGGGACCGCTTCTACAAATCTGATTTGTCCAGAGGCAAAGATAAAAAAGGGACGGGACTTGGTTTATCTATAGTTAAAGAAATAGTTAACGCTCATAAAACTACAATAGATGTAATAAGTACAGAGGGAACAGGAACTGAATTTATCTTTTCTCTCCCAAAAACAAAAGTCGAGGATTAAGATAAGGTGCGCCTGTCAGACAGACAGGTGCATATTACTCATCACTCCCCGGCTTTAAATATTTTACTCAATTCCCAAAAAAATCATAATTTCTATCTGCACGCCGCTAATTCCAGTCAAATGTCCTCGGTTTTCCTTCCAGTCTCATACCCTCAAAATTATTCTGTCTCAATGCCTCGTAAAGAACAATTGCAACTGAATTAGACAGATTGAGCGAACGCGTATCCCCTATCATAGGAATCCGGATTGAAGTCTCAGGATACCTCTGAAGAATTGACTCCGGAATTCCGGCACTCTCTTTTCCGAACATAATATATGCATTCTCATCATAATGCACATGCGTATATACATTCTTCGCCTTGGTTGTCGCCATGTACAGTCTCGCACCGGGATTCTTCTCCATAAAATCGTCAAAGTCATCATACACTGTCACATCAAGGTCAGGCCAATAATCAAGCCCTGCCCTCTTTAACATTTTATCATTTATCTGAAATCCCAATGGTCCGATAAGGTGCAGCCTGCTACCCGTGGCTACACAGGTTCTTCCGATATTTCCTGTATTCGCGGGCATTTCCGGCTCATGAAGAACAATATTCATCATATTACTAATCCTCTTTCTTAATTGAAATATCAAGCTCTATCGTCCTGTCAGAGTCATAGCTCAACGGAACGCATATATTTTTGGCATGGGCGCTTGAGAGCTTGAAGCTTCCCTGTATGATGCTTGGCGGTGTTATATCGACGATAATGCCCTTGGTCGACAAAACGGTTGCCGCATTTCCGAATATCATATTTCCCAGCTCGCTTAAGGCACTGAGTGATATTTCATCAAGCTTTTCTATCGTCATAAAACACATTCTGGAGGCAATATCACATGCCACCTCCTTAGGCATAGCAAGCAGCACAAGTCCACGCAGCTGACCTGTTATTCCTATATTAACCACTACCGTCTCATTTTCAAACTCTGTCTGTTTTACATAAGGTCGTCCTATGCTTAGATTCATCTGGCACACATCCTTCATGACCTGAGCTGCCGCCTTAAGGAATACATTTATATATTCAACATTTATATCTGCCATATCCATCCTCCTTTAAGGTTTATCCAGATAACGCACTTCATCCCCGTTTATGATTTTCTTATCATTATCCGCTGTAAGACTGCCTATTACAGCAGCAGGAATATCTGCCGCACTGAATGCCTCAAGTATTTTTTCAGATTGTGGTGTAATCACAAGCATACATCCTGCCGACGCTGCCTCATACGGATTGATTCCCATTATCTCACAGAATTCAATCGTCTCCTGCCTCACAGGTATCGCTCTAAGGTCAATATTAAGCCCGCACCTGCTTCCCACAGAAAGCTCCCACAGTGCCGCAAATATGCCCTTCTGTGCCACATCATGCATTGCTGCTGCTCCATTCTCTATCGCAATTCTTGAAGCCGGTATGGTGCATGCATGTCCGGCAATATTATCCATCTTAGATACATACGGCAACGGAAGCCTTTTTAACAGCTCATCCCTATGTTCATCGACAAGATATGCGCTCTCCTCTATGGCTATCCAGCCGGCAGCTATGACAGCCATTCCTGATGATGCATTTCTAAGGCTCATAAGCTCATTTTTCATACACATACCCGTCACCGTGATTGTCACCATATCCGATGAAACATTCCCACTAACCTCCGTATGTCCACCCGCTAACTGTATGCCGCATTCACCACAGGCCTTGTCTACCATGCGTGTAAGCTCCTTAAGTGCCTTCTCATCATACTTCTCCGGCAAAATGAATGCCGCCGAAGCCGCTACCGGTGTTCCGCCACACGCCGCAATATTGTTAACTGCCCGTATCACTGCAAAATATGGTGCAAGCCGTTCTCCTGTGAGTGCACACTCTGTTGACGTAAGTATATATTTATCACCCACATCTATAACGCTGCAGTCATGTCCAACCGCACCACCAGTGACAACCTGTCTGTTTTTCTGGGTTATCAGCTTAAACACAGAGCGGTTAAGTACCGACTCCGATATTTTTTTATTCTTCATACTTTGACCTTTACATACAACGTAAATACTGGTATTCTACTCTAAGAATACTACTTCCCGCAAGAAGCGGATAACTGTTACAGATATGCCGCTATCATCGGAAGCAGCATGGCAAGAACCAATATAACCACTATAACAATTGTTATAATTCTTCTATTTTTTTTGCTGTAAAAATTAAACATTTTTTACCTCTCTAAAATATAATCACCGGAGGCATATACTCATGATACACAACCTTTTACATACACTGCCGGTTTCGCTGATATTCTGCACCATTGTTATGGGCTTTTTACTTATGTACGAACGCAAAAAACATGCGCGCGAAGCCAAACGGCGTGAAAATAATTTCTGGCAGCGCGAAAATGAAGCTAACTTTACCCGCCGCAAAGATATTTCTCAGCTGCCGTATATAAAGATTCCTTATGATACCCTGCCATTTATCCAGAATGCGCATGGTGAAATCGCCGAATACCAGAAAGAACTCCTATCCTTCAAGGATTCCAAGCTTCTTAATCTATCCGGCATGTCCAACACGGATCTTAAGCTTATGTATGGCGTAGCCAACCTTCCTGAGCTTTCACAATACGATGAGGCATGTACCGCTATGTACCGCACGATTGCCAATCTTGGCTCTAACCTTGCCAAGGAGGGCTACCACAGTGAAGCCATCGCTTTTTTGGAATTCGGCTTGGAAGCCGGCTCCGATATAAGCCGCAATTTTTATATTCTTGCCGACGAATATGCCAATGCCGGAAGATATGATGATATTGCAGGACTTATAGAACATGCTCGGACGCTCACATCCCCTATGAAAGCTTCCATCCTGAATAATCTGCAGGATAAATATCAGAAGTCTCTTCCATAGGTTGAAAGTATCTTATCAATTTCTCTTGAAGCCTGACTCTTTGTCAGGCTTTCAAGCTCTTTATCGAGCACCACTCCATGCTGTCTTATAAGGCTTTTTAAAAAACTAATCTGCCTTGAAGTAGCGGGCGAATCCTTTTTTGCCGTGTACGCTATGTTTTCCGGAAGGAAAAGTGCCCCATAGTCTTCGTTATCCCGGCTCAGCGCTTCTTCATACATGCAGTCATACAATCTTGCCGCTGCCGCCGCATCGGAAAACGCCCTGTGTCTTGGCTCCTCCACAATCCCATAAAAATTACACAGATTCTCAAGGCTTCTGCTTTCCAGACCTGAAAGTAATTTTCTGGATATCTTGTGAGTGTCAATACACATTGCCTGATATTTCATCTTCAGGTTGAGAGCCTTCTGGCAGACAAAGCCGTAATCAAATGCCACATTATGACCTAATACCGGCATCTCTCCTATAAAATCCAATAGTTCCTTCAATACCTTATCTATTACCGGGGCAGATGACACCATATTGTCATCTATCCCCGTAATTTCCGTAATTCTTGGCGGAATGTGTATCCCCGGATTAACAAAGGAGGAAAAATTTTCCATCCTGCTGCCCCCAATGAACTTTACCGCCCCGATTTCAATAATCATGTCCTCCCTCGGATTAAGACCTGTAGTCTCCAAATCCAATGCGACATAATCTGCTGCCTTTTCTAACATAATCCTCTTTTCCGGTCTAGTATGATATTATCTCATACCCATCATCTGTCACAAGCACCTGAATCTCCCACTGTGCTGAAGGTAGTCTGTCCTGAGTATATGCAGTCCAGTCATTATCCTCATCAATATATATTTCCTGCTTACCCATATTAATCATAGGTTCAATGGTAAACATAAGTCCCGGAGCCATGACCATCTCCGTTCCCGCCTTGGAAACATAGCTTACGAATGGATCCTCATGGAACTCAAGCCCGACACCATGACCGCCTATCTCACGGACAACGGAATATCCGTTCTCCTTGGCAAAATCATTGATTGCCTGACCTACATCACCTAAGAATCCCCATGGCTTAACCTTAGAAAGACCTACATTGAGGCTCTCCTTTGCCACATCTACAAGACGCTTCTTCTCAGGTGACACCTCACCTATGCAGAACATTCTTGAGGAGTCTGAAAAATATCCGTCAAGTATTGTGGAGCAGTCCACATTGATGATATCACCCTCCCTGAGCATGACATCATCGGACGGTATTCCATGGCATACCTGATTATTTATCGAAGTACATACGCTCTTAGGAAAGCCTTCATAGTTAAGAGGTGCAGGTATTCCACCCATCTTCGTTGTGACATCGTACACCCACCTGTCAATCTCCTCTGTAGTAATTCCGGCCTTGATATGCTCTGCCACATAGTCAAGAACAGCTATATTTATCTTAGCACTTTCCTTTATTTTAGCCACCTGTTCCGGTGTCTTTATAAGCTTATGTGACGGCACAACGGCATGCATAAGTCTCATGCTCTCAAGCTTATCGTCAAAATTACTGTGGCATCTCTTATATTTAAGACCGCTGCCACACCAGCACAAATCATTTCGTCCCGGTCTGATCATTCTTATCCGTTCCTCCTAAAGAACCCTTAACATATTATACAAAAATCCGCCTCACATATTACTCCCAGAGCTTCTTTTTGTATACCCCCTGCTCAACGAGCTCCCCAAAAGAGCTTACAACAAGAGCCTTATCCTCCTTATAAGTAACACCAAACCACTTGTCACTTGTAGGAAGCACATGGACATCCGCAAGACCTTCCTCAACCATATCTCCGATGATTGTCGGTATAAGATACTCAGCCTTCATCTCATTGCCCTCAATTGAACCGAGGAATGTGACAAATCTCTTCTCAAGCTCAGGGAATATATCAGGTGTCAGTCCCCACATATTCATGGAAACAGGCTGGTTAAGCGGCACATTTCCGTCCGGAGTTGTCGCACAGTTATCTCCCCTGCCAATCTCCTTTGTCTCAACTATCTTAGTGAGTATTCCGTCCTTGACCTGACAGATTCCCCTCGTAACTGTTCCGTTATCGCTGAGTGTATTTCCCACCTCGAAGCCGGCCATACAGAAGTTGAACTTCTTGTCCGACTTAGCAGGGTTGCAGAGGTACTCATGTACCTTCTTAAGTCCCTCCTTGCCGTAATAGTCGTCTGCATTGATGACGGCGAAAGGCTCATTTACAACATCCTTGCAGGCAAGAATAGCCTGTCCTGTTCCCCACGGCTTCGTTCTTCCCGCCGGAACACTGTAGCCTCCCGGTAAATCCTCCATATTCTGGAACACATACTCAACCTTCACACGCTTCTCTATTCTGTCTCCTATAGCCTCGCGGAATGCCTCCTCGATATCCCTTCTTATGATAAATACAACCTTATCAAATCCTGCCTCAACCGCATCGTAGATAGAATAATCAAGAATAATCTCACCGCTAGGACCAACCGGCTCAATCTGCTTTATTCCGCCGTATCTGCTTCCCATACCAGCAGCCATAATGACCAATGTGGTATTAGTATTCATAAATAATATTCCTCCAATAAATTATTTCCGCTTACAGCACTTCTTCTATCTTAATCTATTCAAAAATAAAAAGCAACCTTTCTTTAGCCGCTTTCTCCCCAAATCATGCTATTTTATCAATAAAAACATTATTTTTCACTTTTTATGATGTTGGGGTCAAAACATGTGCTATAAACTTAGCATGTATAACGTATTATATTTATGCATATCACGACTTTTGGTAGAAGCTTAGATGTTCTTAGAACTCTGCTTAATACCTAGCCAAAAGCAGCACGGATGCTGCTTTTGAA
>DNFT01000033.1:0-5174 GCA_003486385.1 Eubacterium sp.
CTTGTAGTAAAGAAGGGTAAGGAACTAAGTATTTCCAATCCCGGTACTATCAGGGTAACAAAAGAGGAATTTTATGCTGGTGGCAATAGTGATCCACGAAATCCGAACATCTTAAAGATGTTTGGTTTTGTAAATGTCGGTGAGCGTGCCGGAAGTGGTGTCGATAAGATTATGACTGCATGGGCAGAACAAAATTGGAAGAAACCGGAATTTGATTTCTCAGAGCGCAATGACAGGGTAACATTAAAGCTTGAAGTTGGACAAGTGGTATATATTCCGGGAGCTGCTGATATAAGGGATACGACAGAGATTGATAAAGCAGAGACAATAACAGCTATGTCGAAGGAGGACAAAGTGCTTGCTTATATTCGGCAAAATGGAAGTATTTCAATGCAAAAAGTAATGGAAACCTGTAACTATAGCTCTAGAACCGGAGCAAGAAAGTTAATAGATAAAATGATAAAAGTGGATTTGATAGAAAAAATGGGAGAAGGAAACAAGACGATTTATAAAATTAAAGAATAGGTTACTGGTCACTTGAAATGAAAGAGTGACCGATAGATGGTCACTTTTAAAATAAAATGACCACTAAGTGACCAGTAGATGGTCACTGGCGTTCATTGAGTGACCACCATTATCAATATCAAATGTAATTTGTGCAGACTAACTGCACAAATGGATTAGAAGGTGAAATATGGATTTACAGAATATACAGGATCAATTAAATACAGAATTTGCCAAGTCAGAGACAAGAATCATTTGAAATTAAGTCTTCCGGATCCGGAAAACATGAATCCATAGGGGAATTTTGAAAAAAATTTTCTCAGAATATCAGCAAGCAGAAAGGCGGCATTAATGTTATACGAACTTAAAGACACATCGAAAGTAAAAAAAATGTTTGACGGATGGAATGAGACATTGATTTTTTCATGTCTCCAAAATGTGATGGGAAAGATTTATGTCACGAATCCCGAACAGCCGAAATCCGCATTGGCATTCGTGGGCTGCTTCGGATTCTATGCGGGAGTACCTGACCGCGAGCTGGTTTTGAATAAGCCCGAAGGCTTTGTGATTATGACACCACAGAATAATGAGTGGGCAACGTTGATAGAGGAATGTTATCCTTCGGCTAAAAAAGCCACGCGATATGCAATAAAAAAAGGAACCGTATTTGACAGGAGAATGTTAAAAAATGAAATACTGAAGCTGCCTGCCGGCTATGAACTGAGAAAAATAGATGCGGATATTTACGAGCAATGTCTGGAAAGCCCTGCTACAGAGGATTTTGTGTCGGCTTTCGGGAGCAGGGAAAAATACCTGCGGTTAGGCAGAGGAATGGTTATCCTAAAAGACGGAAAAATCGTGTCCGGTGCGTCATCATATACGCGCTACAACGAGGGCATAGAAATTGAGGTTGATACCATCGAAGCCGAAAGAAGAAAGCACCTTGCGACCATAGCCTGCTCGGCACTGATATTAAATTGTCTGGACGAGGGACTTTACCCTAGCTGGGATGCGCAAAACATAAATTCCGTCCAGCTTGCCAAAAAGCTGGGTTATGAATTTGACCATGAATATATCGTATATGAGGTTATGTGAGCAGGCCGCGAAGCGGATTGCGAATATCATTGACAAAGGAGCACTATCATGGAAATAAGATATGCAACAATAAAAGACCTTGATGCCGTCTCGGCGGTGGAAGCCGAATGCTTCCCTGCTGCCGAAGCCGCAGCAAAAGAATCGTTTGAGGAAAGAATAAAATATTATGGCAATCATTTCTGGCTTATGTTTGATGAGGATAAGCTGATTGCGTTCGTCGACGGATTTGTCACGGATGAGCCCGATTTGACGGATGAGATGTACGAAAAGGCATACATGCACAATGAAAACGGGGCATGGCAAATGATATTCGGTGTAAATACTCTACCTGAGTACCGCAGGCACGGGTACGCGGGTGAATTAATCCGATATGCCATCAATGATGCGAAAACTCAGGGAAGAGCGGGACTTGTATTGACCTGCAAGCAGAAGCTCATTCCGTACTATGCCAGATTCGGTTTTGTGGATGAGGGCGTGTCCGACAAGTCCACCCACGGAAATGCCGTGTGGCACCAGATGAGGCTTGCTTTCCGATAAATCTTTTGTGGTTGTCTCAAAATTTGCGATGCTTCTGTTTTTTATATGGAATATTCCAAACGGACGGAACGAGAAGTTATTGATTGGATTAGTTGAATTTGTTCCCAAAATATTGTACAATTAACGGCAACATGTAAAAAATAGAAATCAGGATAGTGCGAAATCGTAATACATTGTTTAAAATGTATTACGATTTCACACAGGAAAAACGCAAAAAAGCGTTTTTCAATACTATTTTGGTCACTGCAAAAGCAGTGACGTGGAGGATTAATATGAGAATTTTAGTTGTAAATGATGACGGAATCACGTCCGAAGGAATAAAGAGGCTCGCACAGCTCGCCGCCAGGTTCGGTGAGGTGTGGGTTGTCGCACCCGATGACCAGTGCAGTGCCATGTCACAGAAAATCACCGTGCGCGGCGATATGAAGGTTAAGCGCATCGATTTTCCCGTACCGGCGGTGCAGGCTTACAGCGTGGGCGGGACACCTGCGGACTGTGTAAAGGCTGCGCTTTATCACCTTATGCCTGAAAGACCCGACATTGTATTTTCAGGAATCAATTACGGCTACAACTGCGGCTATGACATACTTTACTCGGGAACGGTCGGAGCGGCAATGGAGGCTCTCTCTGCCGGAATTCCTGCCAT
This sequence comes from Eubacterium sp., assembly GCA_003486385.1. Lineage (GTDB taxonomy): Bacteria > Bacillota > Clostridia > Lachnospirales > Lachnospiraceae > CAG-882. The sequence continues at coordinate 2,783 of DNFT01000033.1, forward strand.
CGCCTTCTCAAAGGAAATGAATGATATATACAATGTCGTTGACGAGTACATACTTCCGATAACAAAGGAGCTTTTAGACAATATGCCTGCGACGAGCGAGATATGGAACGTCAATTTTCCTGGCTGTACGCTTGACGAGGTTAAGGGAATTATCTGGGATGCGAAGCCTGCTCAGATGGAGTACTATTCCGACCACTATATAAGAGAGGATTACAAGGACGGCTCATTTTCACTTACTGCTGCCGGGCTTCCCGTGACGGATGCCCCAGAGAATACCGACATCCGCTATGTGCTCGACAGATATATCTCGATTGGAAAGATAAAGAGCCATATCATAAAGTAATGCAATACAGAAACGAGGTTAATAATGGATAACAAAAAGCTTAAAATATACTTTACATCTGACACACATGGTTATTTTTACCCGACAACCTACGGCGATGTGATTCCGAAGAATGTCGGCCTGTTCTCATGTATTCCCAACTGGAAAAAGGACGAGAACACGCTCGTAATCGACGGAGGAGATGTGCTTCAGGGCAATGCCTTTTCATATTTTACGAATCATGTGCCGAAGAGCTCTAAGATACTCGCAGACATCATGAACGACTGCGGATATGACTATTACACACTGGGAAATCACGACTTCAACTACGGTCTTGAGTATCAGAAGGAGTACCGCGACAATCACAAGGGATACTGTGTATGCCAGAACGTGCTTGATGACGCAGGAAACCATCTGTATCCTTACGAGATTAAGGTTATGCCTAACGGGCTCCGCGTCGGTATTGTCGGTATTGTGACCGATTATGTGAACGTGTGGGAGAAGAAGGAGAATCTTGTGGGTGTACAGGTTGTTGACCCGTTCATCGAAGCACAAAAGGCACTCTCAGAGCTTAAGGGAAAGACTGACATTAATATATGCATATATCACGGCGGTTTTGAGGCTGACCTTGACACAGGCAGAAGACTTACCGAGTCTACCGAGAATGTGGGGTATAAGATATGTGAGGAGCTTGAATTTGACATACTGCTCACAGGTCATCAGCACATGTCGGTCGACGGACGATTTATAACCTCCAGGACCGGTCATAAAACTTATGTTGTACAGCCGCTTGACGCCGCCAAGGAGTTCCATCTTATAGAGATAGATGTAGTTGACAATAACAATATTATGGTAACTTCTGAGAAAATCAAGGCAGATTATAAGCTTGCAAAAACAGCAGTAACCGTTACTGTCTCAAAAGACGAAAATAATACCGACAGCATAGAAAAGGGTGAACCTCTCTATGAGAAATATATGTTCTACGAGAACAAGGTTCAGGACTGGTTAAACCAGCCTATCGGAACTCTCAGCCGTGCACTCCTTCCGGCAGATAAGCTTGACATGGCTTATAACGGGACTCCGATAGCGGATTTCATCAACAGAGTCCAGCTCTATTTCTCAGGAGCACAGGTGTCCGCTGTGGGGCTTGCCAACGACATAGCGGGCTTTAAGGAGAAGGTAAGCACAAGAGATATTATCGCAACATATCCTTTCCCGAACACACTGGTTGTATTTAATATATCAGGTAAGAACCTTAAGCTTGCCATGGAACGAAGTGCTGAATACTTTGCCTACGATTCTGAAGGAAAGCTCACAATATCAGACAGTTTTTTAAGTCCTAAGGTTGAACACTACAACTACGATTATTTTGCGGGTGTTGATTATAAAATCGACCCATCAAAGCCAATCGGCAGCAGAATAGTGAAGCTTGAATATCAGGGCAAGCCCGTGACGGATGAACAGATGCTCACACTATGTCTTAACAACTACCGCGCAAGCGGGGCAGGCGAGTACCCGATGTACAGGGAATGTACCATCGCAAAGGAAATCAACATTGAGATGGTTGAACTTCTCATGGAATATTTCAAAATGAACCAGGTTATTGAGGTGTAAACAATAACCAGGCAGGAAGATTTAATATTAAATAGGAAGATATTTTTCAGAAAAAGGCTGCAGAGCATAAAATACATTTAAGAAAAAAACTGTAAAAAACTTCAAAATAAGTATTGACAAAATGCAGGTAAAATATTATCATAATCAAGTGTGCCGCACAGTGAGGTTATAAGCTTGTCCGGAAGGACACACCACAACTGGCGAGTAATGATATAGGAGGAACACTAATGTACGCAATTATTGCAACAGGTGGAAAGCAGTACAAGGTATCTGAGGGCGATGTAATCAAGGTTGAGAAGCTCGGCAACGCAGTTGGCGAGACAGTTACATTTGACCAGGTACTCTTAGTAAATGATGCTGATGTTAAGGTTGGTAATCCAACAGTTGCCGGAGCTACAGTTACAGCAAGCGTTGTTGCTGAGGGCAAGGACAGAAAGGTTATCGTTTACAAGTACA
>DNFT01000033.1:5240-17278 GCA_003486385.1 Eubacterium sp.
GTTTACAAGTACAAGAGAAAGACCGGATACCATAAGAAGAACGGTCACAGACAGTTATTCACTAAGGTTAAGATTGAGAAGATCAACGCTTAATTAGGAATATCCGATGACTAAGATAACAGTCTATAAGAATAAGACGGGCGATATCACAGGCTTTCGATGCGAGGACCATGCGGGCTTTGCAAGGGCAGGAAGAGATATTGTCTGTGCAGCAATTTCGGCACTGGTGTTTAACACCATCAATTCCATTGAGCAGCTCACCGAGGATGATTTCTCGGGGACGCAGGATGAGAAGAATGCCGTGATTACATTTTCGTTGGAGCCGGGCTACGGCAGGGAGTCACAGCTTCTGCTGAATTCCTTCGTGTTAGGCATAACCAACATAAGAAATGAGAATAAGAAGTATATATCCATTACATTCGAGGAGGTGTAAGCATGTTAAGAATGAACCTTCAGTTTTTCGCTCATAAAAAGGGTGTTGGTTCTACAAAGAACGGAAGAGATTCCGAGTCTAAGAGATTAGGTGCTAAGAGAGCTGACGGACAGTTCGTTTTAGCCGGTAACATTCTCTACAGACAGCGTGGTACCAAGATTCATCCAGGCAACAACGTAGGCATCGGCGGTGATGACACATTATTCGCTCTTGTTGACGGCGTTGTTAAGTTCGAGAGAAAGGGCAGAGACAAAAAGCAGGTTTCTGTATACCCGGTTGAGTCAAACAACTAGTAACTTTAGGCTTCAAATCATTTTGGTTTGAAGCCTTTTTTCTTCAAAGACAGATGTTTTATTTTGTACGGAATAGCATGATATCTCATATCCGGCTTCATATTTGACAAGCTTAGCATTAATTGAAAGGGAATAGATTTTTAATATCAGTTATATTCCGATACAAGGCAGATACCAGAGGAAAGAGGTGCATTATATGTTCGCAGACAGAGCGACTATTTTTATTAAATCAGGTAAGGGCGGCGACGGCCATGTAAGCTTCAGACGTGAGCTTTTCGTTGCGGCAGGCGGTCCTGACGGCGGAGACGGCGGCAGAGGCGGCGACATAATATTCGAGGTTGACAGAGGACTTAATACTCTGAATGAGTTTAGACATATAAGAAAGTACGTGGCTGAGAGCGGAGCCGAGGGCGGCAAGGCATTATGCCACGGCAAGGACGGTGCTGACCTTATAATAAAAGTTCCTGAGGGCACCGTAATATACGATGACGTGTCAGGCAAGGTAATAGCCGACATGAGCAACGGCAATGACCGCGAGATCATCTTAAAGGGCGGCAGAGGCGGCAGAGGCAACAAGTGGTACGCAACACCTACCATGCAGGTTCCTAAGTACGCACAGCCGGGACAGGAGGCGAAGGAGCTTACGGTGCGCCTTGAGCTCAAGGTAATCGCCGACGTAGGACTTGTCGGCTTCCCTAACGTGGGTAAATCGACATTTCTCTCCCGCGTTTCCAACGCCAAGCCTAAGATTGCCAACTATCATTTCACAACACTGAACCCTAACCTTGGTGTTGTTGACCTTGAGGGTACGGACGGCTTCGTTATAGCGGATATTCCGGGACTTATCGAGGGCGCCTCAGAGGGCATCGGCTTAGGACATGAGTTCCTCCGCCATATAGAGCGAACCAAGGTTATCATCCATATTGTGGACGCAGCAGGCACTGAGGGACGTGACCCTGTTGAGGACATCAAGACAATCAACGCAGAGCTTGAGGCCTACAATCCTGAGCTTCTATCGCGTCCACAGATTATCGCAGCCAACAAGATTGATGCAATCTACACAGGTGACGGCTCAGAGGATCCTGTGCAGCGTCTCAAGGACGAATTCGAGCCTCAGGGCATAGAAGTATACCCTATATCGGCAGTCACCGGAAAGGGTGTCAAGGAGCTCTTATACACGGTCAAGAAGATGCTTGACAGCCTTGACAAGGAGCCGGTTGTGTTCGAGAGAGAGTACTTCCCTGAGGAGATGTATGATACGGAAGCTTCGCTCAACGTATACAAGGAGACCAACCATGTATTCGTTGTCGAGGGTGAGAAAATTGACAGAATGCTCGGCTACACGAACCTTGACGACGAGAAGGGCTTCGCCTTCTTCCAGCGCTTCCTGAAGGAGAACGGCATTATCGACCAGCTCACGGCGATGGGCATAGAGGAGGGCGATACGGTCCGACTCGGAGAGTATATGGAGTTTGATTTCTACTTCTAATAATTTGTTTATATTTAAAATTTCTTCAAAGACAGATATTTTATTTTATGCCTTTATATTTCGTAAAACTATGCGTATATCGGCATGTTAATATGTCAGTTTCTGCAATATGAAGAAATTATATAATTACCGATATATTTAAAAATATTACCAGTGTTATAAAATAATTTAAAAGGAAAGGAACCATAGATATGATGACAACCAAGCAGCGCGCTTTTTTAAAGGGCTTAGCGATGAATCTTGACCCTATTTTCCAGATTGGCAAGTCCTCCCTCACACCTGAGCTTACCGAAGCTCTAAATGAGGCTCTCAACAAGAGAGAGCTAATCAAGGTCAGCGTTCTCAAGAACTGTCTTGACGACCCTAACGAGATTGCACAGATTGTATCCGAGCGCACACATTCCGAGATCGTACAGGTTATCGGCAAGAAGATTGTGCTCTACAAGCAGGCACCGGACAAGAAGAATAGGAAGATTGAGCTTCCTAGATAATTTTACTGAATAATTTTTAACTAAATACGTTTAATAACTATATATTTTTAGTAAATCCCCGCTTATATTGTGTCAACAATATGGATGGGGATTTACTTGCATAAAATGTAAAATTAAAATTTACCAGGAGAAGCAGTGGAGACAGACGGCGGATGAGATTTTAAACTGCATTATCAAATAGTTATTATTTAACTTTTTATCTTTACATTAGAAGTTAAAAAAGTTAAAATGTAATTGTCGAGGGAATACTATTTTGAGGAGGTGCTATCAATGACTGATGAGAATTACAGCAGACTGAAGGAGAAAATCGCTTCTCTGCCATCAGGCGGTATCACTTACAAGAAGATAAATGGTAGAAAATATGCATATTACCAGTGGCGTGAAGATGGCAGACAGCGCTCAAGGCGTGTAAAGGCAGATGAACTTGACGCACTGTCCGAACAGATTGCGCTCCGCAAAGGATATCAGAGTATTCTTAAGGAAGCCCAGGCAGGATACGGCACGCATAGCAGCATCAACAACACCTCTGGCTCATTCCGCTGTATCGCCAGAACCGGACGTGAGCTGGACGATTTTGTCAAGCCTGTTTCAACATATAAGAAAAGGGAATGTTATAGACAGTTACAGGATTATGTATACGGTGATACCTGCGACAGGGTATATATTTTGTATGGGCTGAGACGCACCGGCAAGACAACACTAATCCGGCAGATTATCTCAGAGATGGACGAAGCAATGCGCAGCCGGACTGCTTTTTTGCAGATACAGGACAACAAGCATTTGAGCGATTTGAACCATGATTTAAAATGTCTTGAAGATGGCGGATACCGATATGTATTTATCGATGAAGTGACCCTACTTGATGATTTCATAGAAGGTGCCGCATTGTTCTCAGATATATATGCTGCCAGCGGAATGAAAATTGTCCTGTCCGGAACGGATTCTCTGGGTTTTATCTTCACGGAGGATGAAGAGTTATATGACCGTTGCATTATGTCACATACAACCTTCATTCCATACCGTGAATTTGAAATGGTACTGGGCATTGCGGGGATAGACAATTACATTCGATACGGCGGAACCATGAGCCGCGGTGGGACTTATTATAATGATGACTCAATGATTTTTGCCACCAAAAAGAGTACCGATGAATATATTGACAGTGCAATTGCACGCAACATACAACACTCCCTTAAAAACTACCAGAATGAAGGACATTTCCGGTCACTTAAGGAATTATATGATAAGAATGAGCTGACAAGTGCCATCAACCGGATAGTTGAGGACATCAACCACCGCTTCACGCTCGAAGTTCTAACAAGGGATTTTAAGTCAAACGACCTTGGCATTTCCGCAAGAAATCTGAGAAAGGACAGGCAGAATCCTAACGATATCTTGGACAACATAGATATCGCAAGGGTTAATGACATCCTCAAGAACCTATTGGAAATCAAGAACAAGGATGAGCAGAGCGTTGAGCTTCTTGACGAACACCGCGTTGAGATAAAGGAGTATTTAGATTTGCTTGACCTCACCGTTGAGATTGAAACCCGCTGGATGACGGATTTCAACAGAAAAGATACACGAACCGTATTTTCACAGCCGGGAATAAGATACTCGCAGGCGGAAGCCCTGATTAAATCCCTCATGCAGGATGAGCGCTTCCGCAATCTGTCCCTGCCGGAGAGAAACCGTGTCACTGAACGCATACTTGATGAGATAAAGGGTCGCATGATGGAGGATATCGTTCTCCTTGAGACTAAGCTAAGCAGGAAAAACTGTGAAGTTTTCAAGCTGCAGTTTGCCGTCGGAGAATTTGACATGGTTGTTTTTAATCCGGACGAAGGAAATTGTGAGCTATACGAAATAAAGCACAGCACAGAGCGGACAAAGGAACAGTTCCGACATCTTATAGATGAAAAGAAATGTTCTGAAGCCTCCTTCCGCTACGGCGATATAACCGGGAAATATGTTATCTATCGCGGCGCAGCCACACCTCCTGCAAATGTAAAGAACAGTACAAGTGACACTTGCGGCGTCACATATATAAATGTGGAGGAATACCTCAAAAAACTTCAGTAAATAAAATATTGCTATAATATAGCTAAAAAGCTGTAAAACAAGATTACATTTGTTTTACAGCTTTTTTATTTGCAGTTTGTCAAATCATATATTATCTCTTGTATATTCTTAAGAATGATTCTAAGATCACCTTTAACGCCGCTAAGTTTGCTAAAAGAACGACGTTTGCCTAACAGAAGTGAGACGTAAAGGTCATTTATGAAGCCGAATATTTCTACTGTGACAATGCGGAAGAATTGTACATGGATGAACAACAGTTTCAAAAAAATAATATCAGCCTCAAGGACGCCTACAGGAAGTCACAGTGGTTAAATTGTTTACAGATATAAATTCATCCCATTTACTGTCTTGACGTTCCAACCCCACAGTACTAGAATTATAAGTGCATTATATTATCAAAAGGGGAGCTTTCTATGAATGACCTTGAAAATCATGCGCAGTTACCTGTAAAAGCAGGAGTGACTTATCCTCTTGCCAAATATACGCACCCATTAAAGCAGTTGGACATCCAGATTATCTATGACAGCATGATACAGGATGACAACGTGCTCCTTCTTGTGATATTCGGAAGCACAGTCAATATGGTGTGCCATTCCAATAGTGATATTGATATCTATGTTGAACTAAGAGATTACAATAATATTCCGGCAATTCCTGATAACGTACTTTCAGATGTCGATTTAATATATGATATCTCCAAAACATCCGGAATATATAGGTCGATAGACAGGGACGGCATTATTTTGTTCGATAGAAGATAGCAAGGAGGACAGATAAACATGTGTGATATCAGATATTTTAAAAGGGCATTGTCTTTATACAAGACTGCTGTACGCGAATATCAGGCAGGGCAGGCTGACGAATATACAATGAACACTGTGGCATACAGCTTACAACAGGTTGTGGAACTGGTTTTAAAATGCCATCTTGAATTTGTGGGTGTCACCGTGCCATCAACGCACGATATTTCCAAATTGGTGCGAATGTGCAAGAACAATGGTGCCTGCATTACAATCACCGAATGGATTGATGACAACACAGAAAAATTAACAGCATGGGAAGCCCAGACAAGATATAACATGGATTTTTTCGTTGAACGCGACAAGGCTGCAAAAGCCCTAAAAATGATTAAAGAGTTTCTGGATATCAATTATATTTCATATGAGAAATATCCTGAGATTGAATCACAGAAAGATAAATTACTCTCTCTTCTGCCAAAAAATATTCAATTTGAACAAAATGATTTGAATTTATATTATTCTCTATTCAGAAAGCAACTAAAATAACCGTTCCTAAAAATGCCTTAGCCAAATGCTTCGGCATTTTTTATTTTCCCAGCTTGACAACCATCCGAAATCGGACTATACTGTTCAAAGTCTGATTTCGGACTTTTGTTTTATATAAAATCATTCCATTACCTGATGTATAGAACCTGCATATTCGAATTTTGAAATAAAAGGAGGAACTTTTTCCATGGACAATGACAAATATCTCTGGCTTCTGAACCACAGATTAAAGGAAAACGATGACTGGTACCAGCAGGCTGGCAAGCTTCTTGGAATGTCCGACAGCGCTTTCTGGATATTATATATGCTGTACGATTATTCTGATGGAATAACCCAGAGTGAAATCTGCTCAATGTCCTGCTTTCCAAAGCAGACAATCAACTCATCACTCAAAAAGCTTGAAGCAGACGGCATTATCAGTCTTGTTCCCGGCAGTGACGGGCGGAGTAAGAAGATAATGCTCTCAGCTTCCGGAAAGGAACTAATAAGCAGAACCATCGTAAAGGTTCGACATGCAGAGTATGCCGCGCTCAACGGTATGACGGACGAGGAGAAGGAAGCTCTCATATCGGCGCTCGATAAATTCACTCGTCTTTTAAATGAGGCAACACATATTATCAGAGAGTAATTTATATTCACAATAAGAAATTTTATTAAGTATTTTTAGTTAAAAAGGAGTTAAAACCATGAAAATCCAGTTATCCGACCATTTCACATACAGGAGGCTCCTGCGCTTCGTGTTTCCATCGATAGTGATGATGGTATTCACATCTATATACGGTGTTGTGGATGGTCTGTTTGTCTCTAATTTCGTAGGCAAGGATGCCTTTGCAGCCATCAACCTTATAATGCCGTTTCTTATGATATTCGGCGGTGTCGGCTTCATGTTCGGAACCGGTGGAAGCGCGCTTGTCGCCATGACTCTGGGTGAAAAAAAGAAGGAAAGAGCCAATGAGTACTTTACAATGATAGTAGCGGGAACTGCCATTGTCGGTGCCATAATCTCACTCATAGCCTGTTTTATCATGCGCCCGGTAGCAATATGGCTCGGTGCGGAAGGTGAAATCATCACCGACTGTGTGATATACGGCAGAATAATGATGATATTTAATATTGCATTCATGTTGCAGAATGCCTTTCAGGGGTTCTTTATAACCGCTGAGAAGCCGCACCTTGGTCTTGTGACCACCGTCGCTGCCGGTCTTACGAACATGGTGCTCGATGCGCTGCTGGTCGGTGTGTTAAAATGGGGTGTTGCCGGTGCCGCAATTGCTACAGGCTTATGCCAGGTTGTAGGCGGTATTATCCCGTTGATATATTTTATACGTCCTAACAACAGTCTGCTCAAAATGGTGCGCACAAAGCTTGAGATAAAGAGCATTGCCCGCGCCTGCTGGAATGGTGCCTCTGAATTTGTGTCAAACACAGCTTCATCCATTGTCGGAATTGTATATAATTTCCAGCTTCTTAAATATGCCGGCTCAGACGGTGTTGCCGCAAATGGTGTCCTTATGTATGTCCAGTTCATCTTTATTGCAATGTTTATCGGATATGCCATGGGCGGGGCGCCTATTATCAGCTACCACTATGGTGCCGGCAACACCGATGAACTCAGGAACATGTTCAAAAAGAGCAATATAATCATGGGAATTGCCGGTGTCATCATGGCTGTGCTTGCATTTACATTTGCCGGAACGCTTTCAAAGATATTTGTCGGCTATGACCCGGAACTGTTCGCCATGACAAAGCATGCTTTCAGAATATTCTCGCTTGCGTTCATATTCAGCGGCTTTACGATATTTGCCTCATCCTTCTTCACCGCTCTGAACAACGGCGGTGTATCCGCGGCGATATCATTTCTGCGTACCTTCATCTTCAAAATGGCGGCAGTGCTTATTATGCCATTAATCTGGGAGCTTGACGGAATATGGTGGTCGGTTACGATTGCTGAGGTGTTCGCGCTTATCATCTCGGTGATATTTTTGGTGGTTTACAGGAAAAAATATAATTATATATAATGAATCAATCCGGGGGCAAAGTATTTTTTGCCCCTGATTTCATATAATAAATTAAAACGGATATTTGCAGTCAACTTAACCGCTGCCTGTAACTCTATTGGCTGTAATCCCATAAATAATATTTAATTTTTCAGCCGCTACTTGACGTACAGTTTTCTGTACTTTATACTATAAATATAAGAGATAACTATGTAAGCAATAGAATGTATATACCGCCAAAAGTAATCAATTGAGAATGGAGGTGTTTGTTATGCTGGCTGTAAACTATACGAATCTTCGTGATAATATGAAAACCTACATGGATAAGGTCACCGATGATTGCGAAACAATGATTGTCACAAGAAAAGATAATAAGAATGTTGTCATCCTTTCGGAGGAAGCCTATAATAACCTGATGGAAAATGCCTATGTCATGGGAAATAAGGCTAACTACGACTGGCTCATGGAATCTAAAGCTCAGTTGGAGCACGGAAAAATATCTGCTCATAATCTTTCAGAGGTTAATACTGATGAATAAAATATTTACGGATAATGGCTGGAAGGATTATGTCTACTGGCAGACAGAGGACCGAAAGACATTAAAAAAGATAAATAATCTTATAGAAGATATTTGCAGAAACGGCAATGTGGGAATAGGAAAGCCTGAACCCTTAACCGGAAATCTTGTCGGTTTCTGGAGCAGACGCATAAATGATAAGGAGAGACTGATATATAAAGTTGATAGCGGCAATGTATATATTCTGGCATGCCGATATCATTACAGCGATACGTAATTATCATTTTTTACAATAGCTCAACATTGCTTGGCTATTGTTCAGTATAGCTTGTGTACTGTTCAACTATGCTGAAATGCCATGAACAGCAGCAGGGGAGATTATAGTATGTCACGTATAGGAATAATGGGTGGAACCTTCAACCCGATACACACAGGTCACCTTATCATTGCACAGCAGGCACTCACGCTGCTGAAGCTTGATAAGATATGGTTCATGCCGGCAGGTGACCCACCGCACAAGAATAACAGGATATTAGATAAGGACAACCGGAAGCGCATGGTAGAGCTTGCAATACAGAACAATCCTGATTTTGAGCTGTTCACTTATGAGCTTGAAAAGGAGAGACCTAGCTATTCCGCCATAACAATGACGGAGCTTGACAAGCTGTACCCCGAACATGAATTTTTCTTCATCATGGGTGCCGATTCACTCATCAATTTTGACAAATGGTATCATCCGGAGATTATCTGTGAGCACACGGCTCTTGTATGTGCCGACAGGAACAATATTCCTGATGATAAGCTTGAGATGGTCAAAAGGCAGCTTGAGGACAGCTACGGCGCAAGGATATATCTTGTCGATACGCCGCAGCTTGAAATCAGCTCCAGCGATATAAGGAAACGGCTTGCGGGCGAACCAGCCTCCGCGCGTTACATGGTTCCTGAGGCGGTATATGAGTATATTGTTGAAAATAGGCTGTATATGTAGACATTCATAAATATAGAGAATGATTTAAGACAGCTTTAATAATATCTGATGGGATGTTTTCACTATGAGCGTGGAGACGGTTGTTTTACTTTCCAAGGGAGTGGTCGACAAGGATAATTTCAGAAAAGTGAAAGTGGATTTCTCTTTGGAGGATATGGATTTGACTGAGCTTAGGGGCAAAGCTACGTATGCTCAGGTGAAGGAGTGCTTCAAAGGACAATAAGAGATGATGAGCGCGTTGCAGCTGCGTGGAAACGTGCTAAAGAAATACCGGAATTATGTGACCTGGCAGATGGACTAGAAGAAAACTGGGATTGCTTTAAGAAACTTATGCCGAATCGTGAGGAGAGAATGAACTTCTTCGTGATTGAACGTGAATATTTGGATGAACATCCTGATTCTGGATACTTTACTGAAATAAAAGGACTTGAAGAGTTTCCGGATTATATTGATTATCTTCCCAAAGTGGCTATACCCATGAAGGTTAAGATGATGTATTACATGCCAACATTGGAAGAGGGAAGATATCCTTTTGTGGGCTTCTCCAGAGAAGAATATGAGGGTTTCCTGGAGCGCGCGGTGAATAACGTGATTAACGCTATAGAAGCTCTTGTAACGCGACAATTGGAGGTGAAATTTATGTTTATGAATATTGCAATAAGCAAAGACTGGAAGAATATCACCCTGATTTCTAAGGGCTGGTCCAGTGATAAAAAATATTTGGTCGAAACGGCTAACGGAGAATTTCAGCTTCTGCGAATTTCAGACATTGAGGAATATGAAACAAAAAAGAAAGAATATGAAATTATTACAAAATATTCTCAGCTTGGTATCAGTATGTCTATGCCGATAGAATTCGGAACCTGTAACGAAGATAAGAATGTATATATGCTGCTTAGTTGGATAGAAGGTCGTGACTTGGAAGAAGTGCTGCCGGAGCTATCAGAACAGGAACAGTATAAGCTTGGTCGTCAAGCGGGAATAATTCTCAGAAAGATACACTCAATACCTCTTGATTCGGCAGATGTTCCTGCAACAACGAAGCGCGAGAAAAAGCTGATGCAGTTGGCACGCTATGAAGAATCGGATGTGAGAATATCCGGTGACGAGATAGCTGTAGCATATGTAAAAGATAATATCAATTCTATTTGGAATAAAACGCCAGTGTATATGCATGGGGATTTCCATCCGGGGAATTTGATTTATATGCCTGACGGGAATATTGGTGTAATAGATTTCAACAGATGGGAAGTGGGAGATCCCTATGAGGAGTTTTACAAGCTTGAAAGCTTTGGTGTAGAGATAAGTGTTCCGTATTGCATAGGACAGATTGATTCTTATTTTAATGACGATGTTCCTGAAGATTTCTGGACGGCGAATGCGGTATATGTGGCGCAGGCATCATTATTTTCCATTAAGTGGGCCGAGAAGTTTGGACAGGATGAAATTGATGGAATGGTAAGAAGAGCAAGAAATTCTATGACTAATTTCAATGATTTTAAAAATACTGTCCCCAAATGGTATTCTGATAGATCAGATATGAAATAAAACAAATAGTAGAGGAGGACAGCGGCAAATTATGCGTACAGAACAAGTAGAACTAACTGTATTATGCTTAATACATAAAGATGGCAGTTATTTACTGCAAGATAGAGTAAAAAATGATTGGAAGGGCTATACACTTCCCGGAGGGCATATTGAACCGGGTGAATCTATTGTTGAGGCAGTGATTCGCGAAATGAAGGAAGAAACTGGACTTACGATTAAAAATCCACGTCTTTGTGGGGTAAAGCAGTTTCCAATTGATGGAGGGCGTTATATCGTATTCCTTTTTGAAACAGACCAGTTTGAGGGAGAACTTGCTGATTCTGAAGAAGGTAAAATGCACTGGATTAAGGATTCAGACCTTTCAAACGTAAACTTGGTAAATGACTTTGAAGAACTCATTGAAGTTATGTTGAATGATAGCCTGACAGAGTTTCAATATGTTATCGAAAATGATGAGTGGATCATTGTAAAAAAATAGTCCGTACTGATGGTTCAGTTGAGCTAAACGACAAATCCATTGTGAAGGTTATTCCTTCGTGAGATATTTATATTGAGAATGGATGAAGGAGACTTTTGCTATGGAAAAAATAGGCCAAATTATTTGTACATATCGTAAGCTCAATGGTATTTCACAAGAGGAACTTGCCGGGATTGTAGGTGTATCTGCAGGAGCAGTTTCCAAATGGGAAAGAGAGATTTCGATTGATTGGTGTTATTGCTGAAACTTTGCAAAATGTGCAGGGGAATGTTGACGATATCAGCGAAGCGCAAAGAAAAATGCTTAACATAATTAATGATATTAATGTTAAGCAATAGTTATCAAAAGTTTCAGCATATTCATATTGTCACTAAGTAGTAGCTTTTTGATATAGCGGCGGCCTGTAAATCAGGCTGCCGTAAATTATTTTATAAAA
>DNFT01000033.1:17354-26119 GCA_003486385.1 Eubacterium sp.
CCTTTTTCGATTTCACGCGACTATAGGGTGAAGCTTCAAAACAGATATTTTTATCTGTGATAATAATACAGCATTGGGGGACTCTAATGGAAATAGAAGAAATGTTGGCACAAGCTGATTACTTGATGCATATAGCCGTCAGTAAATGTGATTCCTGGGAGGATGCGCAGGATCTTGTACAAGAGACAATATTGGACGGATTACATGCCATAAGGAAAGGCGTGGATATTAATAATGCCAGAAATTGGCTGTGCACAGTTCTAAACAGAAAATATTATGACCTGTTACGTGAAAAATACCGTAAACCATTAGAATTTTATGGGATGGATTTCGATGTCGCGATGGAAGAAGTAAATAATCAGGCAACAGATGTAGATGAAGATGGATTGACGGAAGAGGAAAATCTCAGACGCTCCGTTGCACATCTGACAAAGCTATACCGTGAAATCGTTGTAAGACATTATTTTCATGGACAGGAAGTAAAGAAAATCGCGGATGAATTATCACTGCCTGAGAACACGGTAAAAAGCCGCCTTAGACTAGGCAGAGATAAATTAAGAAAGGATCTGACTATGGAAAAATATGAAAAGCAGAGTTTTGAACCAGAGGATTTATGGATTTCAACCAGTGGATACATTGGATTGAATGATCAGCCACACTCGCTGGTGAACAATGATAAAATTGCAATGAACTTATTGATCTTGGCATATGAAAAGCCGGTTACGATACCGGAACTTTCGGATGCAATCGGAATATCTACTGCATATATTGAACCTGTTGTAGAGCGCCTTGTTGAAGGCGAACTGATGAAGAAGGTTGGAGATAAGGTATTTACAGATTTTATTATTTACAATCAAAAGGACTCGACAAATACACTAGAATTGCAAAAGAAACTGGCTGGTGACTTATGTGGAGAGATTTGGAAGCATGTTGAAGAAGGACTAAGAGAATTAAGATTGTCGGCTTATTATAAGAAGCAGAATTCATCACAAGCTATGAAATTGGAGGGATATTTTGTCTTACATTCTGTTTACAGAGCTGTGATAAGAGTCAGGGATGAGGTTGCCGGAAACGGTTCGAAGTATGATTATCCGGACAGAAAAAATGGTGGCAGATGGTATGCTATGGGAACTCGTTATCCTGCAAATTATGATTATGACAAGAGTCCTCAGAGTGAATATGGTATTAGCGGTGAGGCAGGTGGAAACTATGAGAATCTGCTTGGAGCGCGTACAATTGGCTTGTATGATTATGATACGAAAGCTTTGGGAAAAACGCATTCTGCTTATCATTGTGTAGGAAATTGGAGTGATGCAAGAGAGTCAGTAATGAAATTCTTATATGCGGTATATTGTGACAACGAAAGCTTCTTGCCAAGTATATCTCAAAAACTTCTTACAAATATTGATACATTTATTGAATTGGATTTTGTAGAAAGATCAGCAACCGGAAAATTGATCTTGAACGTTCCGATACTTAGTATGGATGAAAAGAAACAGTTCTATGCACTTATGGGGGCTTATTCTGATGTATTATGTACAGAATTCCACGATTCATTCATTACTATGATAAAAAATCCTGTGATGGTTCCAAAACAGATACAGGCCGATGTGCCGGATTTTCTGCGATACATAAATACCTGCTGTTACTTTCCAAGCGCCTTGATTTATGAGGCGAGGGAGCGTGGATTATTCTTGAAAGGTTATGAAAAGCCAGTTCCACCGGTGATATTGTTTGTTGATGTTGCTGAATAGAAATTGTTATTTGATTTTATAAAGGCACATTTTATCTACATCAGTAGGTATAATGTGCCTTTGTTTTTTTATCATTTCTTCTTGCCCCTGCCATTGCCTTTAGGAGTCTTAAAAGCATCTGAATATCTTTGAAGAATATCCGTAAAGGTTTTAAATTCATATGGTGATTTCTTTCTTAGTATCATCGCTTTCATAGCTGCCTAGCGCGGATTTCGATATCCCGGTAGCTTCTTCAAGTTCTATTAGAGATAGTCCTGCAGCTGTTCTTAAATCTTTTAATTTTTCTCCAAGCGTTAGCTTGCAATTCATGTATATCACTTCTTTCATCTCATTTATAAACGGTTACTGACACATTATACAGCAGAACAACAGTTCGAATCAACAAGGATTTCCATAAGCGTGAAAATTCTTATTTTTTTGCCTTAAATCCTACTTTTTGGATATACGGGAAACGGCCTCGGTTTTTGAGAAAATCGCTATACAAACCAAAATTAAATGAGCGTTCCAAATCAATACCGATTCGGGGAAGCTAAGCGATGACCGGAATTCCGTGAGCGAGCCAAGGTCGTGATAACGGCACAGTCCAAAACAGTCCACAGGGCTAAAGAAACCAAAGGTTACAAGAATCAATTCCAACAATATAAATCAGATTGCAAAACATGCGAACGAAACTGGAGCTGTTTATAAGAGTGATGTTGAAGAGTTTACCGCGGGGCAGAGAGAAATACAGAAGTTGCTCCGCGATATTTTTTCTGAACTTGCAAAGATTCAATAGGAGGTAACGGTACTATGGCGGCAACGAGATTAATTCCCATGCATCTGCAAAAGAGCAGGAGCATGGGACAATGCTTAAAGGAAAGAACTGATTACGCGAAAAATGATGATAAAACAGAAGCCGGGGAATATGTATCATCTTATGAATGTGATCCTGACACTGTGGAGCTGGAATTTGAAATCACAAAGAATCAGTATGCGGTTAACACCGGAAGAAGTCCAAGAGAAAAGGACGTAATTGCTTATCAGATTAGGCAATCCTTATTTGCGTAGAGATCAGATTCCAAGCGAGAGTATTTATGAATTTCTTTTACACTTTGATGAATTATATTCTATGGCATCAGAGGTAGAGAGAAAGCAATTTATGCAGACGTTCATCGACCGCATAGATATCTTTCCGGAAAGACGTGAGGACGGTAATTGGATTAAGAATATATCCTTTAAGTTTTATGTTCCGGTTATGAAAGAGGGCAAAGCGCCGGCGAATATCAAGGGTATTACCCTTGATAAAGAAGACAATACAGGTGATTTAGTACCTTTGGAAAAGTTGACGACACTTGAGACATCCTTTTTGTATGGGTTTTTACATTATTAAAGAAATCTGCTTCACAGAACTGTCATCTTGTAATATAATAAGGGACAGGTTCAAAATAAATGTGTGAGGTGAGTATAATGCCATTGACCAGATTTCAGGCTGAAAATTTTACAGTGTTTGAAAATATTACAATTCCTTTCAGCAAAGGACTTAATATTTTAGTAGGAGAAAACGGTATGGGAAAAACCCATATTATGAAATTGGCTTATGCCGCATGTCAGGCATCCAAGCATGATGTTTCTTTTCCATATAAAACTGCAATGCTTTTCCGTCCGGATCAATCCAGCATAGGGCGCTTGGTAAACAGAAATAAAATGAGCCTGAGGCAAATATTAATCCCAAATATATCCCTGTATTAGCCGAGCTATTGATTATGCTTGAAAGTGAAGGAGTGCAGATTTTTGTCTCCACACATGATTATTTCTTATCCAAATATATTGAAATAAAACGTACTAAAGAAAGTGCAATACAATATATTTCTTTATATAAAGACGATGAAAATAAAATTCAGTGTGAGACATCGGATGAATTTGAGTTACTTGAACACAACACAATAATGGATACATCCCGCCAGCTTTACAGAGAAGAGATTGGAGTGAAATAAAGTTGAAGATTGCC
Organism: Eubacterium sp.; assembly: GCA_003486385.1. Lineage (GTDB taxonomy): Bacteria > Bacillota > Clostridia > Lachnospirales > Lachnospiraceae > CAG-882. Next base: position 21,096 of record DNFT01000033.1, read on the forward strand.
TGGCTTGCCGGACCATTGGCTGAACTAAACAATCGTTTACTTCAATATCGTAAAATCTGGAAAATAAAGATTAAAGTTCTCAATGAGGAACCGGCAAAAGAAATGGGTCTGATATGTAATTATAAATAGAAATTAGAATCGAGGACAAAAATGGACAACGAACAGATTACACTTATAAAGAAAAACCTTATGAAGAAGCTCACACCTTCAAGGTACGAGCATACACTGGGTGTAGCATATACGAGCGCCGCACTTGCCATGAGATACGGCTATGACATGGACAAGGCTTTTATGGCGGGACTTCTGCACGACTGCGCAAAGTATCTTTCCGGAGAACGTCTTTTAGAAAAATGTGCCAGGTTCGGTATTGGGGTGAGTGAGGCAGAAAAACGTCAGCCGGATCTGCTGCACGCGAAGGTTGGTGCCTATTATGCCGAATACAGGCATGGTGTTACAGACCCGGAGATATGTCATGCCATCTGCTACCATACAACGGGCTGCCCCGATATGAATCTGCTTGATATGATAGTATATGTGGCTGATTACATAGAGCCGAACCGCGACAAGGCACCGAGGCTTCCTTATTATCGTGAGCTTGCCTTCAAGGACTTAAGGCAGTGCACCTACGAGATCCTTGAAGGCACTATTGAATATGTGCGCTCCAAAAACGGCACAATAGATGATACAACAGTTAAGGCATATGAAAGCCTAAAAGCCAAAATATAATTTACAAGGCTAAATAATACATTTATCCGGAGGTAATTTATGGATTCAAAGGAATTGACGAAAATAATTTACAGCGCCCTTGATGATAAGAAGGGTGAAAATATAAAGATACTTGATATCAGCAAGGTATCCGTTATCGCAGATTATTTTGTGATAGCTAACGGCAGCAATATCAATCAGGTACAGGCTCTTGCAGACAATGTCAAGGAAGAGCTGTATAAGCTTGGACTGGAGCCTAAGAATGTGGAGGGATACCGCAGCGCCTCATGGATTCTGCTTGACTATACGGACGTTATAGTGCATATATTCTCCAAGGATGACCGATTTTTCTATGACCTTGAGAGAATATGGCGTGACGGCAGGGAAATAGAGGTTAAGGAACTATGAAATTAAGCTACGAAGATGCCATGAAGCTTATCCACAATGCAGAAAAGGCGGGCAGCATCATGGGTGTGGATACCATGCGTGAGCTTATGAATCATCTTGGCAATCCTCAGGACAAGCTAAAGGTGATACACATTGCCGGAACGAACGGTAAGGGTTCGACTCTTGCGATGCTTTCGACAATCCTCACCACGGCCGGGTATAAAGTCGGACGGTATATCTCACCAACCCTTGTCACATATCTCGAACGGATACAGATTGATGGTGAATATATTTCAGAAAATGCTTTTGCCAGTATCATGGGAGAGCTTGCGGATGCAGTTGAGGCTATGAAGCTGTCTGCTTCAAGGCTACCGACCGCTTTTGAGCTTGAGACTGCGGCGGCATTTCTGTATTTTTACAGACAGAAGGTGGATTTCGTTGTGTTAGAGACCGGTCTTGGCGGTGAATATGACGCAACTAACGTATGTTCAAATCCGCTGTGCTGTGTATTTACGTCAATCGGCTTAGACCACATGGGCATACTTGGGAATACATTGAATGAGATTGCCTCAGTCAAGGCAGGAATCATCATGCCTGAGACAACAGTCATCACCACCACACAGGAAAGTGAGGCGATGAATGTTATTAGGAACAAATGTTCAGATACCGGCAGCAGGCTTATAACATCAGATTATATGACAGACGCCATGAACATAAGCTACGCCTCATGTCCCTGGGATGATGATTGTACATGCTACACCCACAGAAGGGCAGGACTTATCAGGCTCAGGCTGCGCGGAACTTACCAGATTATCAACTCATGCCTTGCAATATCATGTGTTGAGGCACTTATGGACATGGGGTATAATATTTCCTATTCAGACATCAGAGCTGGTATTTATGCTACGCAGTGGTTTGGACGCTTAAGTCTTATCGGCAGCCAGCCGCCATTCTTTGTTGACGGAGCACACAATGAGCCCGCCGCAAGGCAGCTTAGAACATCTGTTCTTGAATATTTTACAACCGAAAGCCTTGGCTGCCGCAGGCTGATATACATAATGGGTGTGTTCGCAGACAAGGACTATGAGAAAATAATCGAACTTATGCTCCCTATGGCTGACCATATTTTTACAATAGCCACTCCCGGCAATGTCCGGGCTATGCCGGCAGAGGAGCTTGCGGAGCATATAAACAAAAAGAAAAATATTGCCGAGGCATGCTGTAATATCGAAGCAGCAGTCGAAAGAGCAGTTACTTATAATAATGGTGATGTGGCGGTGCTTGCATTTGGCTCACTTTCGCATCTTAACCGGATAAGAGAGGCATACAACGAATGGATAAGGAAAAGATAAAGGATGGGGTTAAGCTGATTCTTGAAGGAATCGGTGAGGATATATCACGCGAAGGGCTGCTTGAAACACCCGGCAGAATCGCGCGTATGTATGAGGAAATATTTGCCGGGATAGACAAGGACAGAACCGCACAATACAGGGCATCGGCTTCATATCCGGATATTCCGGATAAAAATGAGAGTGCTTCTAAGGATAATGATGAGATAATTGTCCGCGACATCCTTTCAAAAACCTTTGCGGCGCAGAAGGGGCAGCTCATACTCGAGAAGGACATCACCTTTTACTCAATGTGCGAACACCATCTGCTTCCTTTTTACGGAAAGGCACATATTGCCTACATTTCAAACGGCAGGGTAGCAGGTCTTAGCAAGCTTGCAAGAACGGTGGAGGAGTACGCCAAGCGCCCGCAGCTTCAAGAGCGCCTGACCGCACAGATTGCTGATGCCATTATGAAATATCTTCATGCAGATGGAGTCATGGTTGTTATCGAGGCCGAACATATGTGTATGACCATGCGCGGTGTGAAAAAACCGGGCAGCAGGACAATGACCTATGTATGCAGAGGTTCCTTTGAGAATGATAGTGCGGCTGTGGACAGAGTACTGAATATGATAAAATACTGAGCACAATTAATTTCTTTTGTCTCATAAATCATTAAGGAGAATATTTATGCTTATCGGAAATAAGAATTTTGACCTTGAAAACAGTGCCTATGTGTGTGGCATTTTAAACGTAACACCCGATTCATTTTCAGACGGAGGACGTTACAATAATATTGATGCTGCTCTTTTTCATACGGAGGAAATGATAAAGGATGGAGCTGCTCTTATAGATATCGGTGGGGAATCCGCACGTCCGGGTTACACGATGATATCTGATGATGAGGAGATTGAGCGCGTTGTGCCTGTTATCAGAGCTGTAAAAGCACGTTTTGACATACCTGTATCACTTGATACATACAAGGCAGGTGTTGCGGCAGCGGGAATTGAGGCAGGTGCAGACCTTATAAATGATATATGGGGGCTTATGCACAACACAAGCACCTCCGATGACGGCAGCATTGTATCGCCAATGGCTGTGCTGCTCGCAAAATCCGGTCTTCCATGCTGTCTTATGCATAACAGGAAATCAGATAAATACAATGACTTTATCACCGATTATCTTGATGATAACAGACTTATCATCGACTGTGCGTTAAAGCACGGCATATCTAAGGAAAATATTATCCTTGACCCGGGCGTCGGCTTTGCCAAATCGCTGGAACAAAACCTGATTGCAATAAATACGCTTGACAAGCTCTGTGCACTGGGTTACCCTGTTCTTCTTGGAACCTCAAGAAAATCCGTAGTAGGGCTCACACTCGACCTTCCAAGGGATGAGCGCGTGGAGGGAACCGTCGCTACAAGCGTTATCGGGCTTATGCGCGGTGCCTCAATATTCAGGGTACATGATGTTAAGGAGAACTTCCGCGCACTTAAGATGGCAGCAGCAGTTATTGGAAAAAGCTTTAATGCATAATATGCATAAATATAATACGTTATACACTCGTACATTAAGTTAGCATGTTTTGACCCCTACATCATTCTATAGAAATATATTCTTCACAGAAGGAGTACTACAAATGGACATAATTCATATAAAAAATCTTGAAGTATTTGCCAATCATGGTGTATTTGAGGAGGAGAATCGTCTTGGGCAGAAATTTATAATAAACGCTGACCTGTATACTGATTTTAGGGATTCAGTTGGACATCGTGTATTCACTGAGGACTTTCAGCATGCCGGCTACACACCGGAAGACCTTGATTCTTCCATAGACTATGGAATGGCATCTGAAAAAATTGCAGAATTTCTGACAAATGATACGTATGAGCTTATTGAGACGGCTGCAAGCAGGCTTGCGGAGTATCTGCTCACAACGATACCGCACTTACACAAAATACACCTTGAAATAAAGAAGCCCTGGGCTCCTGTAAAGCTGCCAATGGAAACTGTATCTGTTGAACTTACAAGAGGCTGGCATCGTGTATATTTATCACTTGGCTCCAATATGGGAGAGCGTGAAATATACCTGCAGAACGCACTTAATGCCCTGCAGAACCATTCCTGTATCCGTCTGAATAAAGTATCACCTATATATGAAACTGAGCCATACGGCGGAGTAGAGCAGCAGAGCTTTTTGAACTGCTGTGCCGCTGTCGATACAATTCTCGAACCGAATGAGCTGCTGGATTTTCTTAACGCTGTTGAAGCCGTGAACAACCGTACCCGCGAAATCCACTGGGGACCAAGGACACTTGATATAGATATTCTTCTGTATGATGACCTGATTATGCATACAGAAAGACTCTGTATTCCACATATCGACATGCACAACCGCATGTTCGTGCTTAAGCCGCTCAGCGATATTGCACCTTACGCATACCACCCGGTCAAGCGTGCTGTGGTGCAGGAGCTTCTTGCAGAACTTGAGCAGAATAAAATAGGTAAATAAAATAAGTGAAATCCACTTCAAGATACTACCCACATCTTAATTATAATATATGATTCGAGTGTCAAAACATGTCAATTTAGTTTATG
>DNFT01000033.1:26151-28432 GCA_003486385.1 Eubacterium sp.
GTATAACGTATTATATTTATGCACAGCTAGCTATATACAGCATGTTTTGACACCCGAATCAATATAGGAAAAGCAATGATTATCTTTTAAGCAAAAAGCCATGAGAATGAAGCTGGTCTGCTCAAAAAAGTGAGCAGTAATTTCATTCTCATGGCTTATAATATACGTATGTTTAATCTACCAGTGTCCTTATAAGACGTATAACCTTTCCGAGTATCTCCACATGATCAACAATAATCGGCTCCATGAAGTCATTCTCAGGCTGAAGTCTGAAATGTCCGTCTTCCGCATAGAATCTCTTGACCGTCGCAGAATCATCAACAAGAGCAACGATAACCTCGCCATTCTGTGCCGTATTAGTCTGCTCAACAATGATATAATCCCCGTCAAGAATTCCCATATTAATCATGCTGTCTCCCTTGACACGAAGTATAAATGTCTCCTTATTAGGAAGCAGATTCGCCGGGAAAGGGAAGTAGTCGGTAATATTCTCGACTGCAAGCAGCGGCTGTCCGGCAGCCACAGTTCCTATAACCGGAATACTTGCGATCTCCGTCTCTGTTCTGAGATAATTAAATGAATCATCCATAATCTCAATTGCACGCGGCTTAGTCGGGTCTCTTCTTATATATCCGTTCTTCTCAAGTGTCTCAAGATGGGAGTGGACGCTGGAGGTCGACTTAAGATGCACTGCCTCACAAATCTCGCGTACCGCCGGCGGATATCCCTTCATAAGTATCTCCTTCTTAAGAAAATCTAATATTTCCTGTTGTTTAGGTGTAATTCTTCCACTTGGCATATAAAATCCTCCTCTATGTAATCGATAAATCCAATTAACCGAAATGATAACCAATATCCTCCGGCTATAAACTGATTATCTTATGTTTCCTATAAAAACACTACATTTAAAATTGCCGTCAGTTAAATTAGTTAAAACTGTTTTACATATTATATCATAAACTTATCAAAAATGCAAACAAATGTTCAAAATAAATGTTCCGAATAAATGTTCGATTTATATATTGACAAACGCGTGTTCGGATGTTATATTGTACTCACAGGCTAACAAATATATGTTCGATACATTGCATAGGAGGAATCATTATGAAAATAACTACAGCCAGAAATTTCACAGTAGTTGAAGGCGGTTTATCTGTCAATGAGATTTTAAGAAAGAGCCGTCAGGCGGTAGCACGTAGAAAAAGAATAAAGAAGATTAGCATTATATCATTTATTCTGGTGCTCATAGCCGTATTTACCATAATCATATTCAGCAATATAGTCCACGCCGGTGATGAGCATGCAGCCGATAATTCTGTGAAAGGCTACACATACATAACTGTATCCCGGAATGACACTCTTTGGAGTATTGCATGTGAATATTCAGATGAACATTATTCCTCCGTATACCAGTATATCCGCGAAGTCATGACCTTGAATGGCCTTACCGGTGATTCCATATATGCGGGTTCGAAGCTTATGATTCCTGTATACACTGCGCCTGATTATTTATAGAATATGTTTACCTCTAATATGTTCCGTTTTTTCAGGCCAGTCCTCCAGGTTACCGCTGACAATGGCGGTGAACAGTCTTGTATGAAAGCCCGGAGCTTCTGAATTAATTTTTTTTATCAGCTCCTTTGTTTCCTCGCGCTTGGTTATGCCATCAGCAGGGCACATATTCTTAACCACCGGAAGCCTATATTTATTGGTAAATCCTATAATATCAGCCTCCGGTACATATATAAGAGGGCGTATCAGGGTGAGCTTCGTCTTGTCCAGATGGCTCATAGGTGAAAACGTATGTATTCTTCCTTCATATATGAGTGACATCAGGAAGGTTTCATTTATATCATCTCTGTGGTGTGCATAAGCTATCTTATTGCAGCCAAGCTCCAACGCCTTATTATTGAATGCACCTTTTCTCAACTTTGCACATAGAGCACATGGATTAGTCTCTTTTCTTATGTTGAACACTATATCATTTATTTCGGTCTCAATTATATAATATGGGATATCTAGTTCATGGCACAGCTTTTTTACCTCGGAAAAATCCATTCCATCTATCCCTAAATGCACCGTCAATGCATAGATTTCAAATTTCTTAGGATAGAATTTCCTAAGCTCACTCAGTGCATAGAGTAGTGTAAGGCTGTCCTTTCCACCCGATATTCCAATGGCAATTTTATCACCATCCTCAATAAGACCATAATCATCTACAGCCTTGCGTGTATAACTTAATAACCGCTGAAGCTTCATGCAATTTTCCTCCAATAACACA
>DNFT01000056.1 GCA_003486385.1 Eubacterium sp.
ACATCACGGATACGTGACTCAGCGGATGTTGTATTCTCAACAACATTGTCGAGGTTAGCGATTGTGTGCTCAAGTCTGTTCTGAACAGCACCGAGTGATGAACGCTGGTCTGATACCTTCTGGAGAGCATCAGCGATAGCGTCTACTGCGTATGTAGCAGCAACACCTGTATCATCTGATACATTAAGACCCTTGATTCCAAGATAGCTTGAATCCATTGTCTCGATGTTGACATTGATCTTGTTAGTCATATCAGCATCTGAGCCTACGTGAAGGTTGAAGTTAAGCTTCTCTGCTACCTTTGTCTGAGCAAGCTTAATCTTGAATGTACCATCACCATTGGTAAGTGATATTGCTGCATCTTTACTATCAGTAACCTTAGCATTACCTTCTGTATCACCAATCTGGTTAGCCTTGAGAAGTTCCTTTGACGCAAGCTCATAAGCCTTTGCCTTTGAAATAACAGATGAGTCATTATCATCTATTCCATCTGCCGCACCACCTGCTGCGTCTGTCATAAGTGTAACTGAAGATGTACCAACTGTAACTGTTGCGCCTTTAAGAGCTTTGATTGCATCCGTATCAGCATATACTGGAGTTTCGGTTTTACCATCTGCCGGTGTTCCAGGATCTTTTGTATACCATCCTGCCGTAACAGCTCCAGAAGTTCCTGCAACAGCATCCTTCTTTTCAACATATGTATACTCTGTTCCATTTATCTTAATTTTCTCACCAGCTTTAGTTCCTGTAATGTTGTTATCAGCAAACAAAGTATCAATATCATCTGCTGTACCGCCGATTGTATAGCTCTTACCAGCAATTGTTACGCTGTCACCAACCTTAAGCTCGTCCATAACAAATGTTGCTGTACCATCACCATTATCAGTAAGCTTTCCCTTAAGACCTGCATCATGAGCCTCAAGATACATCTTCTTGGTTGCGCCATTGGCGTCACCCTTTAAGAGATATGACTCGTTGAACTTAGTTGTCTCTGCAACTCTGTCAATCTCAGTTGTGAGCTGGTCAATCTCTGACTGGATAGCATCACGGTCTGTCTGTGAGTTGGTTCCGTTGGAAGCCTGAACAGCAAGCTCGTTCATTCTCTGAAGCATTGAGTGAACCTCTGTGAGTGCACCTTCTGCTGTCTGTACTGCGGATACGCCGTCCTCAGCGTTAGTTGAAGCCTGGTCAAGTCCTCTGATCTGCTTTCTCATCTTCTCGGAAATTGAAAGACCTGCTGCGTCATCTGCTGCACGGTTGATTCTGTAGCCTGAGGATAACTTCTCTGCTGACTTAGACTGTGAACCTGTTGTGATGTTTAACATTCTGTTGGCATTCATTGCCTGTAAATTGTGCTGTACTACCATATTAAATTACCTCCATGTTGTTATTGTGCAGGAATCCGTTCCTACACATTTTTTTAATTTATAATAAAAACAGAGAGCCTAGGATTTCCCTGCTTTATTATCGTCTTAACTGCGGTCCCTTGCGACCGTGCCATCCTGTCTGCTTTTCTTCTCCTGCATAAGGATGTCTGCAATCTCCTTCTGCGCCTTCGGTGAGAGCTTAGGCTCCGCATAATATGGGGACTTCTCTCTCCTCTGCTGTGCCGTATTCCTTACGATGTTGACGTCCTTCGGTGCATCAATCAGCAGATGGATATTGTTTGCCGAGCCACCGGAGAATACCACCCTGATGTTCTCCCCGACATCTATGAAATCACCGGGGCGAAGTGTTAGCTTCAGCATAAAAACCTCCTTGTTTTTCCGGCTGGATTATGCAACATTTTCTATAAAATGTTGCATTTTTTATTTACACACTATATTTCGGAGCTTTTCTGCAAAACTTAACCCCTATTTTAAAAAAAATTAATTTTTTTTCCCGCCTGTGCCATTCCGCAAATATATATATTATAGGGCGGTTTTCCAAAATGCAACATTTTATAGAAAATGTTGCATTTTTTATTTTGGACTTTAGCATATACCAGCCCACTCCAAGCCTGTACACTCACGCGCACGCAAAAAGGCACTGCGTCAATCTCTGCCGCAGTGCCTAGCACACTATTTCATCATTATACTAATTGAGCTTCACAATATTTTTCAACCATGTCAATAAATTTTTCCTTGTCTCTTTTTCCTCTCCATTAGGCTGCTCCATATAAAACCACTCCTTCTCTGTTTATATTTGCATAAAACGGATAATTATCTAGCCACTTCTTAAAATGTTCTTCATTTTTCGCTATTGGTTTAATATCAAGGTCATGGTCAAGATTAAAGTCAAATGTCATATATGATAATTTTATGTTATATTCCTTCAAATCAAGGTCTGTTATATCAAGAAGTATCATAATGTCGATATCCGAATCCGGGTGGAAATCACCTCTGGCATAGGAGCCATATAAAATTACTTTTCTCAAATGAGAACCATATATTTTCCTTATTTCTTCCACATATTTTTCCATCAGTTTTTTCAATGCGTATGACATAACTTTTCCCCCTTCCAACCATATTTTCAACAAAAATATTTTTCTATAATCATCACATTCATTCCGCATATATTATCTGCTCATAAGTATCACCATAGCGCAATGCACTACATTTATCTTTTATATTATTTTACCACACCTCCCAAAAACTTGCCATTATATTTTACTCAATGGCTCAAATTATAAAATGCATTCACTAAATTCATGCGTCCTTCCCAAGCTTCTCCTTTATCTTAGAAATTCTTATCTTCCACGACACATACCGCGCCACCCAGATGACAACAAAAATCAGGAAGAAAATTCCAAAATAGCTCAGCACGCCTCTCACAGAGTGCTCCATCCACTCACATATATAGGCTACTGTCATCATTATAGCTGTAATTATCACGAAATATATACCCGTCTGCTTTAAAAGGCTCCACTCATCCTTCTCCCATATCAATGACGCAGCGGAAAAGCCGGCTCCAAGAACAGCACTTAGTATCGTCTGGACAATCACTGCCACTAGTTCATTCTGATAACGCTCCACAAGACTTGGCACACACGGATAATACACGCCATCGCCTATTGCCGCAGATATGATTATTGTTATAAGATAGCTTATCGCTATTCCGACAGTCAATCCCACAAAAATTCTTACAAATATTCCTTTTTTCATTATAGCCACCTCACAGTCCCAATATCTTCTTAATTTTTGAAACATACCTTCTTGAAACGTAGCTCACCTGCCTGTTCGACATTTCCATGCAGATAGTTCCAGCAAAACTAAGGTCAATGCTTCTCACTTTTTTCAGGTTCACAATCTCCGAATTGGATATTCTGACAAACCTTCCCGCATCCAACCGCTCCTCCAGCTCATATAGCCGCAGTCTTAACTGGTACAGCCCGTTTTCCGTCACTGCGAATATCTTTCCGCCCTCCGCATACAGCCGTATGAGGGAGTCCTGCTCCAATATCTCAACCTTGTCATCCTTTGTGCCCGAAATCACTGTTGTCATGCCATTCAGCTTCTCTATGAAATCGACAATTTTGCTCACTTCCTCATTCATTTTCGGTGTGACAATAAGTGCCTCCGGCTCCGACACATTCGTATCAATCTTGATATTAAGCTTCATATCCTGCCTCCTTTCTTGTCTTGTAGTATAACTGTATCTAAATTATAATCCACCGTTTTGACATGGGTGGTCATTTTTTTGCAATACATGGATAATTACCGAAATAAAAATATCAGAGCCACAATATGTCATTACACATATCACAGCTCCGATACCACGCAACATTATACACTTATACTTGTATGCTTATAATTTTATCCAATGTTAAATCAATTCTGAATAAGCTTAATTACCTTCCTAGGACACTTCAGCGCACACTTGCCGCAGCCCTTACATTTCTCATAGTCAATCACAGGGATATTTCCGTTCATGGTAATTGCACCGAAAGGACATTCCTTCGTGCAGAGGGTACAGCCGATGCAGCCTGCCTGGCAGGCATCCATTACCGGCTTGCCCTTTTCAGGTGAATTACATGCGACAGTCACAGTTCTCTTTCTCACCGGACGTAGTGCCATGAGCTGCTTAGGGCAGGTGACAACACAGCTTCCGCAGCCGACACATTTTTCTTCATCCACAACAGGAAGTCCGTTCACTATTGTGATAGCGTTATACGGACATGCCTTTTTACAGCTTCCATAGCCAAGACAGCCATAAGAGCATGCCTTCGCTCCGCCGCCCTGCATCTGTGCCGCAATCTTACAGTCCTCTATTCCTGTGTATACATAGTTAGTCTTAGCCTTGTCGCAGTCGCCGGAGCACTTCACATAGGCAACCTTCTTCTCAGAAGCCTCAGCCTCAACACCCATAACAGATGAGATGACAGCTAAGTTCTCCTCGCTGCATCCGGCACATGCATTGACAGGCGCCTTGCCCTCAACAATCGCCTTGGCGCAGGCATCACAGCCTGCATATCCGCAGCCGCCGCAGTTATTTCCCGGAAGCTGTTCACGGACAAGAGTCTCCCTCTCGTCAACCTTGACCTCGAACTTCGCACCCGATACGCCGAGGAAGATTCCGATAATGATTCCCAATATACCTACGACAGCCGCCGCAATCAATACTCCGTTCATTGCCGCACCTCCCTAGATAATTCCGGAAAAGCCCATGAAGGCGATAGCCATAAGTCCTGCTGTCACGAGGACTATAGGTGTACCCTTGAAGCTCTCCGGAATGTCGTTGTACTCAATGCGCTCCCTCACACCGGCGAGAATAACGATTGAGATTGTAAAACCTACAGCGGTTGCAAAGCCATTCACAACTGACGGAAGAATACCGTAATCCTTCTGTACATTTGTAAGTGCAACACCGAGCACCGCACAGTTGGTTGTGATGAGCGGGAGATATACTCCGAGAGACTTATACAATGATGGGCTGCTCTTTTTGAGGAACATCTCGACGAACTGTACAAGTGCCGCAATCACAAGAATGAAAACGATGGTCTTCAGATATTCAATATGTAAGCCCACAAGCAGGTAATTATATATTATGCTTGTAAGAAGCGAGGATATCGTGATAACGAAGATTACCGCCCCTCCCATGCCTGCTGCTGTATCTGTTCTTTTGGAAACTCCAAGGAAAGGACAGATACCAAGAAACTGGCTGAGCACAACATTATTTACAAGTGCAGAGCCTATCGCAATAAGAATTAACTCCTTCATCAGCCTTCCTCCTTCTTAACAGTGCTTTCAGCCTTAGAAGCACCTTCATTCTGACTCTCCGCAAAGATTCTTCCGCCGCACATCATGTTGGTACAGGAAGCACAGCCGCCATCCTTGCATATCTGAATATCCGAATACTCTTTTTTCTTCTTATTCTTGAACTTGTTCTGAATGGCGACAAGTGCGGCAAGAACGAAGAACGCTCCCGGAGGAAGAATGAATATAATCATAGGCTCGTATGAAGCCGGCATGATATGAAGCCCGAATACAGTACCCGCACCGATTAACTCTCTGAATGCACCAAGAACCGTAAGTCCGACCGTAAAACCAAGTCCCATTCCAAGTCCGTCAAACATACTCGGAAGCACAGGATTCTTTGAAGCATAAGCCTCCGCACGTCCTAAGATAATACAGTTGACCACGATGAGCGGGATGTATATTCCAAGTGCATCGTAAAGTGACGGTGGACAGTATGCCTGCATGAGGAAATCCACCACCGTAACGAATGTGGCTACAATTACAATGAAAGCCGGCATTCTGACTCTCCCCGGAATAACCTTTCTGAGCATGGAAATCATAATATTCGACAATGTGAGCACTGCCGTCGAGGCAAGCCCCATTCCAACACCGTTTATAGCTGCTGTTGTGACCGCAAGCGTAGGACACATACCAAGCATAAGCACGAATGTAGGATTCTCCTTCACAATGCCGTTATAAAGACGTTCAACACACTTATTCATTTACGGCACCTCCTTCCATAGCGCCCATTAAAATGGAGCTTTTCTGCATTGCCCTGTATGCGGCAAGTGCAGCATTTACGCCATGAGTCATTGATCTGGTTGTGTATGTTGCTGATGAAATCGCATCAATCTCATTGTCTGCCTGCTTACCTGTCTTAGTGTAGGCAAATTCATCCGTTGCGACACCTGTGAACTGTCCGAGGAAGCTGTCGCTCTGTGCGTTCATTCCCAGTCCCGGTGTCTCGCTGATTGAGAGAATCTCAACTCCCGCAACCGTTCCATCGACAAGTATGCCGACAGACATCTGTATGCTTCCGCCGTAAGCCTCAGAGTTGGTGATGGTCATGACAAAACCTGTAACTTTTCCTTCCGAATCATAGGCTGTCACAAGTCCGTCAAGCGTGTTGGCTGTATTGTCTCCGAGTTCCGCCGCAAACCCCTGCGAAAGTGCCGTCAGCTCATCAGCACTCCACTCATCAAAGCTCATCTCTGAGACGATACTGTCTGCAGCACCTTCCGCATCCGTAACCTGCTCATAATATTTGTAAAAAACAGCCTTATATGCTTTCTCCGTCTTAGCCTTCGCCTGTGCTTCAATAGGAGACTTTGTAATATTATAGACCCCTCCAAGAAGCAGTCCTGCGATAAGTGTTATCGCAAAGAGGACAAGCGTATCTTTGATAATTCTTTTCATCTACTTATCCTCCTTCCCGGCTTTTCTGCTCTTCTTCACTATGCCGAATGCTGTAGGAGCGGTAAGCTTCTCTATAATCGGCACTAAAAGATTGGAGAAGATGATTGCGTAGGAAACACCCTCCGCCGAATTTCCCTGAAAACGGAATATTCCGGTGAGGATACCAAGAATGATACCGAACACTATCTTGCCATTCTTTGTTATAGGGCTTGTGACATAATCGGTAGCCATAAAGAACGCTCCAAGCATAAGTCCGCCGCCGCAGAGCTCCGCCGCAAGATATGTAAGGTCGAAGCCCCTCCCGCCAAACAGAAGTGTATATACCGCAAATGTCGCGATGTAGGCAAGGGGTATCCTTATGGAGATTACCTTTCTTATAAGAAGATAAGCCGCTCCGATTAAGATTGCTATAACCGAGGTCTCACCGATTGTTCCGCCTATGGTTCCGATGAACATTGACAGAACATCTACCTCGCCGCCAGCCTTCAAAACCGCAAGAGGTGTTGCCGATGAAACTCCGTCGTATATAAAGTTAGTCATATGTCCCGCAAATGAGATGAGCAGGAAACATCTTGCCGCAAGCGCAGGGTTCATAAAGTTCTGTCCAAGTCCGCCAAAGAGCTGCTTTACAACAATGATGCCAAAAAGGCAGCCGAGAATGACAAGTCCTACAGGCATCGTCGACGGCATGTTAAGTGCAATGAGAAGTCCCGTGACAACCGCACTCAGATCAGCTATTGTGATGGGCTTCTTCATCAAAAATTCGTAGGCAGCCTCAGCTCCCACGCAGGAGAGCACGGACACAGCAACTATGAGTGCTGCCCTCCAGCCAAAATTATAAATACCGAATATCGTCGCCGGAAGAAGTGCTATAATCACGTCAAGCATTATCGTCCGGGTTGTCGTCTTATCACTCACATGTGGTGATGATGATACATAAGCCATACCGATTCTTCCTCCTATTTCTTCTTTCTTCTCTCAGCCATTACCATTTTTCTCATTGCCTTTATGGACTGTGTGAGCTGTCTTTTTGCAGGGCAGATGTATGAACAGCAGCCACACTCAACACATTCCATGCCGTAGCTGGCAACAAAGGCATCCATGGCACCTCTTCTTGCGAGCGTGGAGAGCTTTGCCGGAAGAAGATTCTCAGGGCATACCTCACCACAGCGTCCACATCTTATGCATGGGCTTTCCGCCTTATCCTTTACAGTGTCATGTGTGAACGCAAGTAAGGATGATGTATTCTTAGTCACAGGCACATTGAGGCTGTACATCGCAAAGCCCATCATCGGTCCACCTGAAATCATCTTCTCCGGCTCACTTATAAAGCCTCCGGCAGCCTCGGCAATCTCAGTGTACGGTGTTCCCACATACACAAGAAAGTTTCTCGGATTCTTGACTGCATCACCGGTAACGGTAACGATACGCCTTGTCAGAGGTCTTTTCTCCATGACGGCATTATAAATTGACACTATTGTGTCTACATTATGTACAATACATCCTGCATCCGCCGGAAGCATGGATGAATTAATCTTTCTTTTCGTCACCGCATATATAAGACAGCGCTCACCACCCTGAGGGTATTTGGTTCTGAGAGTATCTACAACGATCCTGTTCTCCCCCTGGGTCTTTTCCTGTAAAAGCTTTATCGCATCCGGCTTATTGTCCTCAACCGCAATGTGGCCTGTCGCCTTCGGGAATATCTGGAGCACAATCTTAAGCCCCTTTATGAGCTTATCCGTCTCCTCTAATATTCTGCGGTAATCAGATGTAAGATACGGCTCGCACTCCGCAGCATTCACAATAATGGTGTCTATATCCCCCTCATTCTTAGGGCTTAGCTTCACATGTGTGGGGAAACCTGCACCACCCATTCCTACAACTCCTGCTTCCTTGACAAGCGCTCTGATCTCACCTGCCTCAAGCTCATCTATCTTCTTAGTCTGCGGTTCAGCCTCAACAGCCTCATACAAGCCATCATTCTCCACTATAATCGCATTAACCTTCATTCCGGTAGCTGTAAGTCTCGGTTCAATACTCTTTACCGTCCCTGAAACAGATGAATGGATATTGGCAGATATGAAAGCCTGCCCCTCCGCAATCTTCTGTCCCATAAGCACCCTGTCGCCCTTCGCAACAATAGGCACAGCCGGAGCACCGATATGCTGTGACAGCATAAAAACCAGCTCTTTTCCGGGCTTTAGTTCTTCGATTGGTGTATCCTTAGACATTGCCTTGCCATCAAAAGGATGAACGCCGCCTTTAAACGTCAACACCGACATACATATTCTTCCTCCTTTTTGTTCTGTGTGCCCAGACCATCGTTCAATTCCGCCTGCAGCACAAATTCAATCAGATTGAATTATCAGAATTATTATATAACAATTGTATGCAAAAAATATAGTCTAAAATTTAACAAAATACTTTATTTAATTAACTTTGGAAATAATATACAAAATAATTTTATATTTTTGTGCTTTTTTTCAGCTCATATTGTATGTTATAATAGTCAAAGATTTACATGCTTTGAAAAAAGAAGATTGTTTTGCCAGGAGGTCATCCGCAATGCTCTGTATAACGAAGGAATTAGACGAAAAAATCGAACGCGTTGAATATACGGGATATGAAAAGGACGAGGTTGTATTCTTTGATATAGAAACCACCGGGTTTTCACCTGAAACGACTATTTTATATATGATAGGCTGCATATATTGCCAGCAGGACAGGCTCATCTGTACCCAATGGTTCGCGGAAAACAAGGACTCACAAAAGGAAGTCCTTATAGCATTTATGGAATTTATCAGTAACTATAAGCTGCTGATATGCTACAACGGCATGGGCTTCGATATTCCTTATCTGCAGAAAAAATGTCACATGTACAAGCTTTCCTACAATTTAGAGCAGTCAAGGGTTCTGGATATTTACAAGCAGATACAGCCATTCCGCTCAGTTTTGCATATTCCTAATCTGAAGCAGAGATCCATAGAGTTATTTTTGGGAATCAACCGTGAGGATAGATATAACGGTGGTGAACTGATAGAAATATATTTAAAATATCTTGAAAACCATTCAGGTGAATATATGAATCTTCTTACGCTCCACAATCGTGAGGACCTCATCGGCATGACCAGGCTGTTGCCTATGCTTTCATATAAGCTTACCTGCAATGGTGGTTTTTACATTGAAGATATACAGAAAATATCATACAACAGTCCTGACCGTGCACCGGGAACCGAGGTTACTTTTCTGCTGCACCTTTCCTGCTCGGTTCCAAGGCGTATCTCCTTCGGAAACGAATCAGCCTTTTTTTCAATGTATGATGCGGCAGCTGCCCTTACGGTAAAAGCCCACACCGATGAACTTAAATTCTTTTATCCTAATTACAAGGATTATTACTATTTACCACAGGAGGATACCGCCATACACAAGAGCGTAGCCTTCTATGTCGACAAGAACTTCCGGACGAGAGCCAAGGCTGCCAACTGTTACAGCAAAAAAACAGGCTGCTTTCTGCCGCAGTACGACGAGGTAATCAAGCCATATTTTAAAATTGATTACTATGATAAAATAACGTATTTTGAATTTACGGATGATTTTAAGAGCAATAATGAGTCCGTCAAAAAATACATATTACATATCATAAACAGCATTATCCGTCAATAATAATGGGACACGGAGTCAGTATCCGTGTCCCATTATTCCTATTCCGGCTTTTTATAAAAGAATGAACGCTCCGATATATATCCAAGCTCCCTGTAATTGACTATCTGCTCAGTACTTCCTACGAACAGTGTTCCGCCCGGCACAAGCGACTCATAGAATCTCCTATATATGCCATCCTTCGCTTCCTCTGTAAAGTAGATGACGACATTACGGCACACGATAAGATTAAGCCTTGTAGGATAAGGGTCCTTTAACAGATTGTGCTTTTTAAATTCAACACACTTCTTCACCTCATCCTTAATCTGGAACGAATTATCCCCTACCTTTGTGAAATATTTCGTCTTGAACTCATCCGGAAGGGCATTGAGGCTCTGCCCACGGTATAGTCCCATACGCGCCTTATCAAGCACCTGCTCATCAATATCCGTTGCTATAATCTTAATCCGGTTAAGCGGCATGAACTTAGAAAGCAGCATCGCAAGCGAGTACGGTTCATCGCCTGTAGAGCATGCCGCACTCCATATCCTTACTCCGCTTCCGTACTTCTTAACCAGCTCAGGAAATACGTCCGACTCAAGAATCTTCCATTGCTCCGGATTTCTGTAAAACTCGGACACATTGATAGTGAGATAATTGACAAACTCCTCAAAAAGAGCCTTATCCTTCTTAATTGCAGCTATGTATTCGTCATAACCGGGATATTTATTCTTGGCAATCAGTGTGTCGATACGTCTCTTCATCTGACGTTCCTTATATGAATTCAAATCAATACTTGTAAGGGCATACACATTTTTCTTAAAGCCCTCGTAATCATTTGCCATTCCAAACACTCCTTTATCGGTATAATATTACACAATAAACGCCACACTCCATGCAAATAATATCACAAGAAATGTGGCGTTCAAAGTCATAAATTACTGCTCGTCCTCAGCCTTATCCTCATCCTTAGCAGGTGCAAGTAAAGCCTTGATGCTTAAGCTGATCTTCTTGGACTCAAGATTAAAATCAACAACCTTAGCCTCAATCTCCTGACCAACCTTAAGTACGTCTGATGGCTTATCTACATGCTCTAAAGCAATCTGTGAAACATGGAGAAGTGCATCGATACCCGGCTCAAGCTCAACGAAAGCACCAAAATCTGTCATTCTGGCAACCTTTCCCTTAACCACATTACCAACTGCATACTTCTGCTCTGCTGTAGGCCATGGATTAGTATCCTCAAACTTGAGTGAAAGGGCAATCTTGTCACCCTGAATATCCTTAATGAAAGCCTTGACATGATCACCAGGCTTAAATACCTTCTTAGGATTCTCAATTCTTCCCCATGACATCTCAGAGATGTGAAGAAGACCATCCACTCCGCCGATATCGATGAATACACCGAAATCAGTAACATTCTTAACTGTTCCTTCAACTGTCTGTCCAACAGAAATCTTAGAAAGAACTTCCTCCTGGCGCTTCTGCTTCTCAGCAACTAAAAGCTGCTTGCGGTCACCGATGATTCTTCTCTTAGCTGTGTTGAACTCAGTGATAACAAAAGAAATCTCCTGTCCGGCATACTTAGAAAGGTCCTTCTCATAGGTATCGGATACAAGGCTTGATGGAATAAATACTCTTGTCTCCTCAACTACGACTGTAAGTCCTCCGTTAGTAACCTGTGAAACCTTAGCGGTAAGAACTTCCTTATTCTCGAAAGCCTCCTCAAGTCTCTTCTTTCCATTCTCAGCAGCAAGTCTCTTATATGTAAGCATAACATATCCATCGCCGTCATTAACCTTAAGAACCTTAGCCTGCATCTTATCGCCCTCGTGTACGAGAGTGGTTAAATCAACGTTAGATGTGTTTGTGTACTCATTTCTGGTGATTATACCATCAGCCTTATAGCCAATGTTAAGTATAATCTCATCTTCCTTAACGCCGAT
Source organism: Eubacterium sp. (assembly GCA_003486385.1). GTDB lineage: Bacteria > Bacillota > Clostridia > Lachnospirales > Lachnospiraceae > CAG-882. The sequence continues at coordinate 12,221 of DNFT01000056.1, forward strand.
GACTGTTCCTTCTACGACCTCTCCTGTTCTGATTGTTTTTAAAGATTCTTCTAACATCTGTTCAAAACTTAAATCTGACATCTCGTTTGAACCTCCTCAATAATATTCTTTGGGGTTGATGCCCCGGCAGTAATCCCTATTCTTTGCATTCCCCTTATTGCGGTGTAGTCTAAGTCCTCGGCAGTCTGAATATAATAGGTATTACTACATTCCTCCTTGCAAATCTCAAACAATTTCTGGGTATTGGAACTGTTCTTTCCACCAATGACAATCATGGCATCTACCTGTGAAGCTATCTGTCTTGCCTCGGTCTGCCGAACTTCAGTGGCGTTGCAAATCGTATTTAAACATTTTATATCATAACCCTTTTTCTCGAAAATTTCAACTATTTCTTTAAATTTCTTTAAATTAAATGTAGTTTGTGATACAATGCTTATATTTTTTGCCAAAATATTCAAATTATTAGCCTCTTCTATGCTGCCAACCACATAGGTATCCTCACCTGACCATCCGCGTATTCCCCTGACCTCAGGATGTGCGGCATTTCCGACAATTATCACCGTACGTCCTGCCTTCGATTCTTCCTCAACTATTCTGTATATTTTGGACACAAAAGGACATGTCGCATCCTCTATCTGCATGCCGCACTCCCTAAGTCTGTCAAATTCTGCGCGGCTTGCCCCATGTGCGCGCACAACAATCGTTCCTTCAGAAAGCTGTGTCAGGTCAGTGTCCTCATCAACAACCTTTACCCCATGCTTTTCTAAATCAGCCACTACCTGCTCATTATGAATTATTGGTCCATAGGTATATACATGCTCCTTATCCACATTAGCATATACCTTCTCAACAGCTCTCTTTACACCAAAACAAAAGCCCGCTGTCTTTGCAACTATTACTTCCATCTATACACTATATTCACTTTCCCGGCTATACCGATATTTCTATTATTACCACACATTTGTCATTGGCTGCTTACACTTCTTTTTGTATTATAACCAGCTATTTTCATACTTATACCCCTGCATACTGCAAGCATTGCCTGCAGTACTGCCACCAATAA
>DNFT01000046.1 GCA_003486385.1 Eubacterium sp.
TTTGACCCCAACATCATTTTAATAAGAGTATAACTCAGCCAATATAAAAAGTATTATCATTGTATTGTAAAAATCATGTAAAATATTCTGCAGAACAAAACAATTTCCAAAATAATCCGTACTCACTTGAATAAATATCAATTCAATGATACACTGAATCGATAAAACCATTTTGATTGCAGGATAATTCCAAGATTTTCAATATAAAGCCACAGGGGAGGTCACAATATGCTTCGTGAAGGAGATTTAAACGAAATATCAGATGGAAGATTATACACATTAAACGATCTTGTACGCGCAGACTGTCAGGACTGCACAGGTTGTTCGGCGTGCTGCCACGGTATGGGCAATTCCATTGTCCTCACACCTTATGATGTATGTCTGCTCACCAACAACCTCTCATGCAGCTTCGAACAGCTCATAACCGGCCGTGTCGAATTAAGTGTAATCGACGGACTTATTCTTCCAAGCCTTAAGATGACCGGTGACATGGAGCAATGCTCATTTCTTGATGAGAACGGCAGGTGCAGCATACACTCCTTCAGACCGGGAATATGCAGGCTGTTCCCACTCGGACGCATATACGATGAAAATGGCTTCAAATATTTTCTACAGACAGGTGAGTGCCTTAACAACCACCGCACAAAAATCAAGGTAGAAAAGTGGCTGGACACTCCCGATATAGAGAAGAATGAAAGGTTTATATGGGAATGGCATGAGCTTTTGAAAAAGCTGCGAAACGCAACAAAGGCTGACCCGGATTACGAATCAGCCAAGAAGCGCAACATAATGCTGCTTCAGATATTTTATTTTACACCATACAGTATTGAAGCTTTCTATTCGCAGATAGAGGAGCGCATGGCACTTATCTAATCAGAAATTTTTTCCATGAAGTAAAGCCTTGAGGCAAAATCAGGGAAATGCCTTACCTCCTCAGAAAAACCCGTGGCGGCAAAGGCCTGCTTCAGCCTGACACCGCAATTCATCAGCATGCTTCCTCTCAGCTCATACTTTTCCGTCTCCCCCGGCATGGTTACGAATTTTGCGACCATGCCATGAAGAAGCGAGCCCTGTCTTATATGAATCGGTGCGACCGTATTTATCAAATCTCCGAATTCTTTTACATTATGCTTCAATGGTCTGTTATAAAAGCTATAGACAGCCTCAGGGTCAAGTCCTGCAGCATAGTATTCCTCATTCTGCGTATTCGCACGGACAAGCTCCTGCATTATCAGCCCTACCGCCCTGCCTGCCTCCTCATCCACAACCGTCCACTGATGAATATTCCCGGTGCGCTGGCGGTAGAAGCTGCCAAACTGCATAGCGTGTCTCCATTTTTTGTAAATATCTATCTGTGTCTTTATCTCGCTCCTTTCAGCCCTGCTCATATCCACAAGATTACACTCGTAACCGCATATTCCAAAAGCCGCCACGTTAAAGCGTGTTGACAGCGGTGTAACGCGGAGCGTCTGATGATTCGGGCATACCGAGACATGAGCCGAAACAGTTGACATTGGATAGCCGTAGCTCAGCCCCTCCTGTATATAGGCTCTGCTCACCGCATCCGTGTTATCGCTCGCCCATATCTGTGGGAAATAGCATAATATACCAAGGTCAAAGCGGTTGCCCCCGGCTGCACAGCCTTCAAAAAGTATGTGCGGAAAACGCTCAGTCAACGTCCTCATAATCCTGCCGAGTGCCATCACATAGCGGTGCGCTGTCTCGCCCTGTGGTCTTCCCTGCGCCTTGAGATATTTAGAGTAATAATCGGAAAAAATCCTGTTCATATCCCATTTTACATAAGCAATATTCGCCGATGAAAACACCTTGGTCATACTGTCAATTATATATTCAGAAACCTCGGGATTACACAGGTCAAGTATTCTCTGATTGCGTCCTTCTGAGTGCGCACAGCCCGGAATATCCATCGCCCAGTCCGGGTGCAGCCTGTACAGGTTGCTGTTTACATTGAGCATCTCCGGCTCAACCCATATTCCGAATGACATTCCGAGTGCATTTATCTTGTCACATATACCCTTAAGCCCATTCGGAAGCTTCTTCTTATTCACATACCAGTCTCCAAGTGAGCTGCTGTCATCGTCCCTGTTTCCAAACCAGCCATCATCCATGACAAAAAGCTCAATGCCCACATCATGTCCCGCCTTTGCAAGCTCATATAGCTTTCTCTCGCTTATATCAAAATATGCTGCCTCCCAACTGTTAAGCAGCACAGGGCGTTCCTTATACTGCCACTGTCCTCGCACTATATGCTTTCTCACGAAGTCATGCATATTCCTGCTCATGGCATTGAAGCCCTTGTCCGAATAGGTCATTACCGCCTCCGGCGCTTCAAAGGTCTCCCCTGCGTCCAATATATAAGAAAATGACTGAGGATTTATACCGGCCACTATGCGCGTGCTGTCACACATGCCAGCCTCCACAGCCTCATAGTGATTCCCGCTGTAGATGAGATTAAGCCCGATACAGCTTCCCTGATCCTGCGTGGTATCCTTCTTAGATATCATCACAAACGGATTGGCTCTGCTCGAAGATGTCCCGGTATAGGAGAAGTTGACATGCTTTCCTGCCGTGACAACTGTATCATGCCTTTCCATCTCCCGCGCCCACGCTCCGTTAAAGGTCGTGAATACATACCCTGTTCCGTCAATGTCCATCAGCATGCTCATAACACGTCTGATATCAACCCTCACATCGCTGTCATTTATGAGCCGGCAGCTTCTTCCTATCACGTCACAATTCTCATATACATAATAGTACAGCTCCAATGTAAGCCCATAATTCTTATCCTTTAACACCAGCTTAAGCTGTGACACCTCAGCCTCACTTCCGTATGAGCACGGCAGAGTTGTAAGCTCATCCCTGCCGCTCTTTATCTCGAAGCTGTCATACAGAAAATCTGAGGTAAACGAACCATCATCATGCACAATCTCCAGAAACGGCTCTCTTATATCACCTTTTCCGTAGGATGACATCTCAAGTCTCGCCGCCTCAAGCGAAAATGACACATTTTCATCTGAATAGCTCACAGTATTTCCGACAGGTGTTGTCTGTTTGTGTGAGAGCGCCTCACCATGTCCTGCAATGGCTATCTTTTTTCCATAGTATAAATGCTCAGGATGTCCTGTAGGCAGTACCATAAAAGCGTAGGTTGTGTTTCTTGTATCAAGAGTAAATAAGCCTTTATTTTCTGATATCATACTTATCCCTTCGTCTTAGTCTCACGATTGAATGCCAGCTCCCTGGAAATCTCCTCAAGCTTCGCGTCGGTGAGTTTATATTTATTAACAAATATAATGAGTGCGGCGCACAGACCGAATATCGGAATCATCGCCATGGTTGTCCTTAACACCATTCTTGAACTATCTGAGAGTGCGGCTGCCGCAGCTGCCTCTGTGGTATCCTTGCTTATCTTTCCTACCGAAATACATATACTTGCAGCAAGTACCGCAACTCCGCTCGCAAGCTTTACTACAAATGTCTGCATTGAAAAGATAATGCTCTCATCCCTGCGGCTGTTTTTGAGTTCTCCATAGTCAACCGTATTTGCAAGAAACACTGTGGTGAGCACAGTCAGCATGCCAAATGCGGCAAATATGAAAAAGCCCGGTACAAGGAGCACATACACGCTCGACACCCCAATGCACATCATCACAAACAACGCGAGATAACCCGTTATCGCCATCGCGAAGCTGACATAGAATACCTTGATTGAACTCATAAATTTTCTGAGCAGAGGGTAGAGCAGCATCATTGAGATTATCTGCACAGCGCCTCCGACTGTGTTAAAGAGCACATAATTGGCATTCCAGTCTGAACCACCTATGTCATACTTGAAGAAATATATCAACAGATTGGATGTGATGTACAATGAGCAGTTGATAAGCACGATTGTCACAACCACAGTAACCGCCTGGTCATTGGAAAAGAGAGCCTTGAACATCTGGCCGACTGTCGGTGACTGCATATTCACCGTGGATTTTTCCTTAATGCAGATACAGGTAATGGTGATAAATACGATAAAAAGTATGGCAACTATAAGTGTAAACCACTTAAAGCCGTCCCTCTCAATAAGCTTGCCTGCCTCAAGCCCGGCAAGCTTTACTGCATCGGAAGCTTCTGCGGCATTTCCCGCATCGACAAGCACTGCCCTATCGGAATTTCCGATTCTGCCAAGCATAGGTACACATATCATCGTTATAACCGTGATTATCGCTGAGCCAACCCCTGCACATGAGCGCGCAAGTGTTGAAAGGTTCTCTCTCTCCTTGCCGCCCTCTGTAAAAGCCGGAATCATTGACCAGAATGGAATATCCATCATCGTATAGGTTATTCCCCATGTGATATAAAGCACTGCCGCATAAGCGACCAGTCCCCCACCCGTGACCGATTTAGGCACTGCAAACATGAAAAACAGGACAACGGCATTTAATACCGTTCCTATAAGCAGCCATGGTCTGAACTTACCCCACTTAGTCTGTGTCTTTGCAACGATAACTCCCATTATCGGGTCATTAAACGCATCGAATATTCGAGCCGCCATGAGTATGACACCCATAACCCATGAGCTCACGCCCAGTAAATCCTGATAATAATACAGAATATAGCTTGCAGAAAGCATATACACCATATCCTTTCCTACAGCTCCAAGCCCGTAGGACGCTTTTTCCTTTGCTGAAAGCTTCATAGTACATCTCCTTTTCAATGTGTTATTTAATCAGGTAATTGCGAAACTCATTATTTCTTTCCTCTCATTGCAAGTTCGACCACCTTATAGGCGCCATCGTAAATGCCCATCTGCTTGTTTCTCACGATGTTACCGCACATGTCGGCAAGGAGGTTGTCATCGTTTATGAAAAGCTCCACCATCTGAAGGGTGTGTGCTGTGTCCTGACACTCAAGGGTTCCGTCACCTATCTCCGCGGAATGGATTGCGCCCCAGCGCTCATGTCCGCCGACTCTCTTTATGAAGAGCTTGGGCACCGGATAGAAGGCAAGCTCACTTGGCTTTGTGACAAGGACATCGCAGCTTCGCAGTAACAGGTTGGTGCAGTAGACCGCCTCAAAAATATTGGAGTGATAGAAGCCGTGGATTCCTCTTACTTCGCCTTCAAGTGCCTGTGCCGCAAACCTCTTTGTCTCATCCCAATCGTCAAAGTGCTCATGGGCTATGTGTCCAAGCTGTGGTATTTCCGTCACAAGCTGTTCCCACACATTCTTGTAATCGCCTACGTTCACATAGAGTGCCGCTTTTCCTGCCTTGATTGCCGGAAGAAGCTTCTTTATTATCGCCGCGAATATCTCCTTCTGTGCGCCTGCTCCGCCGATGGTGAGCAGAAAGCGCATCGGCTGTCCGCTCTTTTTTCTTGCAGCTCTGGCAGCACAGTCTGCCTCAATATTGGACACAAGCTCATGGTCAATATAATGTCCGGTATACACAAGGCTGTCGGCAGGCATTGGCTTTAGTACCTTCCTGCCATCCATGCCGTTCAATATCCTGTAGCCCAGGTAGGAGTTGTGTGTCTGTATCGTGTGTATGCTTCCCTCCGAAAGATGAAGCGCCATAGGCCAGTTATCCGGAATAGCATTCACAACATGCTTCATCCCGGCATGAACCGCAGCCTGTGCCGGCCACACATGCGTGCCTACAACCGGTATGTCCTTCGGAACCTTTCTGTAAACAGGTGCCATAAGCTCTGCATTCTTCTGGTCGCAGGCATTGTAGGAGAGCTTTCTGAAGCCCTCATAGTTCACCGGCTCCCACACAAGCTTGTTAAAAAGTCTGCTTTTCTGTGATATTCTTGAACCTAATGAGTACAAATCATTCTGCGCGCTGATTACCTTCGTGCAGGTTGTATCAGGAAAAGAATTTAAATCCATCCAGTACGGCGTATACCCCATGCTGTGTGCCGCTGAGGCTATTGCCATGGATATTCTGTAATGTCCGAAGCCCATCCTGATGTTTCCGACAATCAGTCCCTTCTCCATGTCAAAATCCGGCTTTTCGGTCTGTACGCCTTTATTTTTCCCAGGCCTTGCAACCACTATGTCCTTCACGCCGAGAATATCTCCTATGTGCTTGTTGTCTCTTATCATAAGCTCATAGTCAACATTGCTGTCATCCCCGAATTTCTTTACATAGCCCTTCTTACCGCGGACGGCTTTCTTATACGTCGCCCTGCTCATCTTATTACCAAAAATAACCTTCGACTTATCCATGCCGCATCTCCTTCTCTATATTCTTAGCTAATTGCAAAACATAAATTTGTCAATACACAACGTCCGGATTTCGCAAACTTCGTTTCGCAATTACCTGATTTTTATCCCGTTACATATAATGTCCACCACCTCAGCCAGCGCATCACTGTAGCTTATATGATTCTTTACAAGTACATCCCTCTTAAAAAACTGCTCAAGCGCCGCCTCGAACATCACCTTCACGATCACGGTGTCTATCTTCCTCACCACGCCTTCATCCATGCCCCGCTTCAGAAGCTCTATGGTCATATCCCACCCGCTCTCTAAGCGTTCTTCAACTCTGGTATAGATTCTTGGATACTTATCCTTCAGTATATACAGCTGGGCAAAATCTATATCCTTATATCCCTCCGGCAAAACCCCAAGAATTGCCTGAAGCTTTTCCATTGTCGTAAGTCCGGCATTTTTCATCACCCGCTCCTCGCTCTCCTTAATTGAGTCGAAGCAGTAATCAACCATACAAAAGACCAGCTCCTGCTTATCAGAAAACACTGCATATATGGTCTTTTTGCTCATGCCGGCTTCCTTGGCGACATCATCCATTGTAAATTTCATGCCTTTTTTGTTAAAAACCGTTATTGTGGCATTAAGTATCTCATTCTTTATATTTGTCTGTGCCATCTCGTATAATCTCCATTTCCCGGCGGCTTTTCATTAAAAAAACCATTGTAAATACTGTTAACGCAATTTGTTTCCGCCCATAAACAAACTGCCGGCTTTCTCCATCGGTCATGCCACAACTGGAAACTATTTTCATTGTTTCAGTTTCCTAAATTGTAGCATATTATCCGTGTCACGGCAAGAAACTCATTTTACAATTTTAGTTTCCTGTTTTTATGCACTTTTCACAAATTTATCCACTTTGTTTATTTTTTATTAGCTGTTTTTTGCATTCGCGCTCACTTTTAGTATTTTATATGATATGCTACCTGAAATTTCCTTAAATATAATGGTTAAATTATGCAGGTCCGAATTAAATACAAAAAAGAGCATGCCGGCCGGCACGCTCTTTTTTAATGTCAGATATTTAATTTACCTGCACAACATTATATTTGTCTTCAAACTCATGTATAGGAATAGGCTTCGAAAAATAATACCCCTGAAATACACGGCAGCCCATATCTGTAAGCATGTCCACCTGCTCTCTTGTCTCGACTCCCTCTGTGATTACGGTCATATTCATTCTGTTGGAGAGTCTTATAATCTCTTCAAGAATATCCCTGCTTCTGACAGCATTCTCAGTTTCGCGCAGGAATTCGCGGTCAATCTTAAGCACATCACTGCATATATCCTTCAGCATATTAAGTGATGAATATCCGCTTCCGAAATCATCTATCTCAATAATAAATCCCGCATCATGCAGCTTGCGTATAACCTCCATATTGTCATTCTCATTGACAACAGCCGTCTCCGTAAGCTCGAGACGGAGATTTTTTATGTCGACCTTATATTTTTCCACAAGACCCATGATAACTTCATATACATCCAGATAGAAAAAATCCTTTGCGGAAATATTTATGGAAATATGCAGATCAGAGCGCCCCAGCTCCGTCCAGCGTCTTAAGGTCTTAACGGCCTCCTCCCATACATACTCGTCAAGCCTGTGTATCAAGCCGCATCTCTCGTAGCAGTCCACGAACGAGCCCGGAGACATAAGCCCGCTCTTAGGATGTGCCCATCTGACAAGAGCCTCCGCACCATGGCACAATCCATCCGCATCTGTCTGTGGCTGGAGATAAACACAGAACTCATTATTCTCAAGCGCACGGTCGAACTCGGCAATAAGCTTCTTCTGCTCCAGCTCCTTCTCAAGAATCGCCTCATCATAGTAAGCAACAGCCATCTGATAATTGCCCTTCATGCACTTAATAGCCATGTTTGCCTTGTCACACATATTGCCTACCGGTTCATTTCTGTCCTTTATGTCATATACGCCTATATATATGAACATCTGGTAATATCCTGTAGAGAATTCCTTCTTCATCTCTACAATATTATCTATAAACTGTGACTCATCAAAATGCTCCTTCGGCATACATAATGCGAATCTGTCACCGCCTATTCTTCCGGCCACCGCCCCCGGTCCCGCAAAGCGTGTAATAAGCTCTGCCTCCTTTATAAGAACCCTGTCGCCTACCTCGTCACCATATATGTCATTTATCATCTTGAAATCCTTAACATCCGAACATACCATGATATATTCCGTATCAGGATTATTCTTCAGCATTTTTCCCGCCCTGCTTATAAAGCCGTCCCTGTTAAGCACACCTGTGAGCATATCATAGTCTGCCCTATAGGCAAGATGCTTCGTCTTGCTGTGTATCTCCGATATGAACCTGCTACAGTAAAAAATCAGCGCAGCTATCGAAAACAAAGCGTTTGCCATAAAAATTCCAAGAACATATTTCTCCTCTATATGCGGAACCAGATTACATTCTCCGCCAATAAATGCCGTTGATGTCACAACAAGCAGATCTATAACCGCAATACAATGGGGCACATACGTCTTCTGTGTCTGATTGTCAAGGTAAAAGAAATAGTACACTATAGGAACAAGCATCATTCCATATAGTATATATCCATATCCCCAGCCAAGCACAAGCTGACCCAGTACAGCATCGAGAAGAATCTCAATGACAAACATAATGATCCATCTTCTTGTATGTCTGGAATTGCATATTCCAAACGCTCCGATCAGATAGAATACCGCAGCAGCAACACTCTCATACAGCATGATATTTATCTCAAGCTTCATAAAGCATAGCGCTATCACCGCATGCAGCACAGCACATGCCAGATAAAGAATCCTGCATTCCTTCTGTATATCGGTTACACCTACATATCTGTAAGCATCTTCTTTTACGTCACTTCTATTACCAGACGTCATTCTTTCATCCTCCGCACCCTCTAGACAGGTCAAAATTATTATATTCAAAATATCTATATATTAAACTTATATCCACATTTCGGGCATTCTTTCATATTTTTATACACATAGCCGCATCTGAAGCAGCATATTACATCATGGCTCTCCTTAGCCAGATACTTCTCCTTTCTCGAAAACGGTTTTTGTTTCAGATATATGACAAAATCATTCAAGGTCATGGCGTATGCTTCAAGCTCATCCTTAGCAATCACACTTGAAAGCCGGATTTTTGAACCATCGTCAAGATATACTATCACATACCTGCCCATAAATCCAGTGTATGACCCAATTCTTTCAATATTTTCTGCCATTATATGTCCATACGTGTAAAAATTACCATAATATATGGCATCCGGTGTTATAAACATACCCCGTTTTCCATTCTGTTTTCCAGTCGTATCCTCCATAATAACAGGATATTCATACTTTCCAAGACCAGGTGCATATGAATCCACTGCGCATTCAAGATGGTCTTTAACATGTGTATCCGCCCTTCCTTCAAGTATCTCCATTGCCGGATAAAAATATAACGCATGATTCTCAGACACACCATTTTCGCATAGACTCTTTTTAATGCGCTTTACAAGAAGCTCTGCCTCCTCGTTTCTGATTTTCCATAATCTTCCGGCTACACTGTCAAGTGCTGCTGCCTTAATCTCCGGCAGGAACTCTTCTTCCTCTATCATACTATAAAGCTTCTCAAGCTCTTCACCATTATAGTCAAGGTATCCCTTGCAGGCTTCATCTATACGTCTCCTGTCAAGCGCTGCTATGTCCTCCTGCAATTTACCGGCATATTCCATCTGCACAGTCTTGTCAAAATGACCTGCCTTTACCTTATCAAGCAAATCAACAATATCTTTTCTTGTGGCATTTCCTGTTTTCTCCAGAAGCTCATCAAGCTTCCTTCTCTGAGCCGGAGCACTTTCAGCCTCCTCTCTCATGGTGTACCCTGCCTTTCCATCAGAAGCCGTCACTGCACCCGGAGCACTTATACGTTCGGCATTCCTATATGGCTCTTTGTCGGAATTCTCCTCCGATGCTTTCCCATAGCCCTTACGTCTGAACCATTTAACTATGCTGAATGACTTAAATAACACAGCCAGCCTTCGTATCCTTAATTTACGTCTGCTTGACTTTATTGCGTCTTTGCACCATACATGTGAAGCATCCTTCCTGTATGTATGAAGCTCCCCGGTTCCGTCTATATCTGCCATTACAGCAGCTTTCTCATGTACAATGTCAAAAACATCCTCTTTGTCCGGATTGCCGGAAACCCTATCTGATATCTGTTCATTCTCATCATCGAATTTTCTTACACCGTTAAGACTTCTGCGGTCATCGCTTATTCCCTTATCGATTCCGTTAAGGTCACTTCTGTCATCCTTTATCCCCTTGTCGATTCCGTTAAGGCTCCTTCTGTCATCCTTTATCCCCTTGTCGATTCCGTTAAGGCTTCTTCTGTC
>DNFT01000080.1 GCA_003486385.1 Eubacterium sp.
TGCCACCAATAAGTAGTTTGAAAGTTTTACTTTCAAACTTATCCCCATTGCATACTGCAGGCATTGCTTGCAGTACTGCCCCAATAAGTAGTTTGAAAATAAAATTTACAAACTTTGTTATCTGATAACGTCCATCCCGATACTGCGGAACCTGTCATATCTTTTTCCTACTAATTCCGTATCTCTTGACAGTTCATCAAGCTCTTCTTTTATCAGCCTTCCGATTCGGTCGTAAAATTCTTTTTTCCCGATTTCCTTTTCAGACAATATTCTCTCAATTACTCCAAGGCCCTTTGCATCCTCAGCCATAAGCTTAAGGCTTGCCGCTGCCTCTCCTGCCTTCTTGGCATCCTTCCACAGAATACTGGCACAGCCCTCCGGTGAAATAACCGAATACACCGCATTTTCAAGCATCCATACCCTGTCTGCCACTGCAAGTGCTAGTGCTCCTCCGCTTCCGCCCTCCCCTATAAGTATTGAGATTACGGGCACACACAGTGTTGTCATTTCTAAAATGTTTCTCGCTATTGCCTGCCCCTGGCCGCGCTCCTCAGCCTCAACTCCACAGTATGCACCCGAGGTATCTATAAAGCATACTATGGGTCTGCCGAATTTTTCCGCCTGCTTCATAAGGCGGAGAGCTTTTCTGTAGCCCTCGGGATGCGGAGCGCCAAAGTTCCTGTAGCTTCTTTCCTTCGCTGTATGCCCCTTTTCAATTGCTATCACCGTCACAGGCATGCCATTAAGTCTGGCAATTCCTCCGACTATCGCTTTGTCATCCGCATAACAGCGGTCCCCATGAAATTCTATGAAATTTTTGAATATATTCTTTATATAATCTGTCCCTGTCGGTCTGCCGTTGTCCCTTGCAATCTTCACTCTCTCATAAGGTATCTCATTCATACATTTACACTCCCTCATGCATCTTAAGCAGCTCCGTAAGCAGCTTTTTCTGCTTATTTCTGGCAGCTATTGCGTCAACAAAGCCATGCTCTAACACAAATTCCGCCTTCTGGAAACCATCCGGCAGGGCTTTTTTGGTAGTCTGCTCTATAACTCTCGCTCCGGCAAAGCCCACTATTGCACCCGGCTCTGCCAATATAATATCTCCATCCATCGCAAAGCTTGCCGTGACACCTCCCGTTGTCGGGTCGGTGAGCACGGTTATATATAAAAGTCCCGCATCACTATGGCGCTTAACGGCTGCACTCACTCTTGCCATCTGCATAAGCGACAGAAGCCCCTCCTGCATTCTTGCACCGCCCGATACCGTAAATCCTACTACTGCCAAATGTTTCCACGCAGCATACTCAAATAATCTTGTGAGCTTTTCTCCCACTGCACTTCCCATGCTTCCCATCATAAAATAAGCATCCATCACAAAAATACAGCAGTGGCACCCTCCAATTCTTACCGTTCCACATATCACCGCTTCCGTCTGTGAGCTTGCCGCCCTTACGGCATCCAGCTTTTCATTATATCCCGGAAAGCCTAACGGATTGTCCGCTCTCACATCCTTATACATCTCAACAAAGCTTCCTTCATCTGCTATAAGCTTTATTCTCTGTCCTGCACGCATACGGAAATGATATCCGCAGCCGCATACCATATTGTCAGCCATCAGTCTGCTCAAAGGAATTTCCCTGTGACAGTTCGGACATTTCTGCTCAGGCTCACCTTCATCCTGCATTACGGGAACTGAGCATCTTCCACCCTCTTCCAGTTTATTTTTAGGTTTCAAAAAGTTCATAAGTGCCATATCAATCCCCTATCACAATATTTTATATACTAACGACCACGCATTTGCGCCGGTACACAGCGTACAAGCATTAGCTTTCTGACAAAATTACCTGTTTCCCATAAAAGTCAGGTCATAATTGCCGGAGGAAAATCTGTCATCCTCGACTATGCATAGCTGTTCCTCAACATTGGTTTTAATACCGTCGATGACCAGCTCGCATAGAGAAGCCCTCATTTTTCTGAGCGTCTCCTCCCTTGTCTTGGCATATACGATAAGCTTGCCCAACAGTGAATCATAGAACGGAACAACTTTCATTCCTTCAACAAGAAAGGTATCAAACCTCACGGAGGGACCTCCCGGAATATGCAAGAATTCAAGCTTTCCGCAATTCTGTGCATTTATGCGGCATTCTATCGCAGAACCCATTATCCGTATATCCGCCTGGGTGAAATTAAGCTCAATCCCTGCGGCTATCCTTATCTGCCACTTAACAATATCAATTCCCGTCAATATCTCTGTTACGCAATGCTCCACCTGAAGTCTCACATTCATTTCCATAAACCAGAAATTTCCCGCTCCATCCAAAAGGAACTCCAGTGTACCGGCACCTACATATCCTATCTGCTTTACGGCATCAGTGATAACCCTGATCATATTTTCTCTCTGCTTTTCCGATACGGCAGGCGATGGTGTCTCCTCCACAAGCTTCTGATTTCTTCTCTGCAATGAACAATCTCTTTCACCCAGACACACAACATTTCCGAATTCATCCGCAAGAACCTGAAATTCAACATGCCTTGCAGGAAAAATGTATTTTTCAAGATACATACTTCCATCACCGAATGCATTTAAAGCCTCACTGACCGCCTGAACATATGCCTCATCCAGCTCATCCGCCGACTCTATAAGACGTATTCCTCTTCCACCGCCGCCGGCACATGCCTTAAGCATAACAGGATAACCGATTTTTCCGGCTACACTCTTAGCTTCATCGAGCGACTGTACCGCTCTGCTCCCCGGAATCACTGTAAGCCCTGTTTTTCCGACAAGCTCCTTTAAAACTGCCTTATCACTCAGTCTCTCCATGCTCTCAGGCTCAGGTCCTATAAAAACCAACCCATTTTTTCTGCACAATCTCGCAAAATGTGCATTTTCGGACAGAAATCCATACCCGGGATGTATTGCCTGCGCTCCGGTAAGAATTGCAGCACTGATTATCTGTTTTTCATTGAGATAGCTCTGTGCTGCCTGCGCTCCCCCGATACATACACTCTGGTCAGCCAGTGCGACATGAAGAGCATTTTTATCCGCCTCCGAATACACCGCCACAGTCGATACTCCCATTTCCTTGCAGGCTCGTATTATTCTGACCGCTATCTCACCTCGATTGGCAACTAGAATCTTTGAAAACATAATCTACTCCACTTCTGTTATCGCAAACGAAAAATCCGCCGATACACAGTTTCTTTCTCCTACCCTGACAGTCCCCTGTGCAAAATAAAACGGATGCTTTGACCTTACTATGCTGCACCTTGTCTCTATTACATCCCCCGGGCGGACAGGTGAACGGAATTTCACATTGTTAAGTCCTGTGTATACCGGAAGCTTTCCGTCTGTCATAACCGTTTTCATGAGTACACACGCAGACTGGGCAAGTATTTCGCACAAAATCACGCCCGGCACAACCGGATTTCCCGGAAAATGTCCATCAAGAAAAAATTCATCTCCGCGGACTCTGTAATGTCCTACCGCAACACCGCCGCTTTCCTGTACCTCATCTAATAAGAGCATACTGTTTCTGTGAGGAAGTATGTCCATAATCTCTTTTCTATCCATTCCCGCTCTGCCTCCAATATACCGATATACCCAAAATTTTTATCATCTTTATATTAAACAGCCTCTTTCTGCAAACACTGCATCAGCACTCTATTTTAAACAGCTCTGTCCCATACTCAATCATCTGGCCGTCGGATACACATACCTGTGAAATAACTCCATCCGCTTCAGCAGTAATCTCGTTCATAAGCTTCATCGCCTCAACAATGCAAAGTGTCTGTCCCTTCTTTACATGCGACCCGACTTTCACATATGGTTCTGCATTTTCCGCCGGTGCAGCATAGAATACCCCGACCATCGGAGATTTTATGCTCATATACGGCATCGTACCGCCTTCATTGCTCTTTCCACAGTTATGTGCATTATTATCCAATGATTTCTTGGTATTGTCATCGCTATAAATTACATTCGCAGAAATATTTCTCTCTAATCGTACAATCTTATCTCCTTCGGTAAGCTCAAGTCCTGTAAGCTCAAGCTCCTTCATAAGTGCCGCATATTTTCTTATATCAGCCTCATTCATAATTATCACCCTGCATAAAATTTTAACTTAAAGCGGACATTCGCAATCCGCTTTCGCTACTTGCTCATGAGCGCAGTCCGTATCCCCCTTACCCACCGCTTAGTGCTCTACACACTTGAAGCGGGGGATTGCTTATTCTGCGTTCAACCTACTACCTTTCTGAAGGCAAGACATGCATTATGTCCTCCAAACCCCAGTGAATTGGAGAGTGCAAGCGTTATATCAGCCTTAACCGCCTTATCAGGAACATAATTCAAATCGCATTCTTCATCAGCTTCACGAAGATTTATTGTTGGAGGAATAATTCCTTCATCAAGTGCCATGATGCATGCAAGCGCCTCTATTGCACCTGCCGCCCCTAACATATGGCCTGTCATTGATTTGGTAGAGCTTATGTATGCCTTCCGCGCATTTTCCTCTCCAAGTGCATTCTTTATTGCCATTGTCTCAATAAGATCATTCATATGAGTTCCTGTGCCATGTGCGTTTATATAGACCTTATCTTCATCTGAATATCCTGCCTCACGCATGGCATCCTTCATAGCCTGCGCGCCTCCGCGGGCCTGCGGATGTGGTGCAGTTATATGGTAGGCATCACACGTTGAACCGTATCCGCACACCTCACCGTATATCCTTGCCCCTCTCGCTTTTGCATGCTCATATTCCTCAAGCACAAGTGACACGGCACCCTCTCCAATCACAAATCCTCCTCTTCTCTTATCAAATGGAAGTGAAGCTTCATCAGGGTTCTCCGATGTTGAAAGTGCCTGCATATTTACAAAACCTGCCACCGCCGACTTAGTTATTGATGCTTCTGCGCCTCCTGCTATGACAGCTTCCGCATAGCCATGGCGTATCATCCTGACAGCCTCGCCGATTGCGTTAGAGCCTGAGGCACAAGCCGTGACCGCCGGCATTGCACTTCCCCTGCAGTCATGCTTAATAGCAATCATCCCTGCTGCCATATTTCCTATCATCATCGGTATAAAAAGAGAGGAAACCCTTCTTGGACCTTTCTCTAAAAGCTTCGTATGCTCTACCTCGAAGGTTCCTATACCTCCGATTCCTGTACCGAACATAACACCGAATTTTTCAGGTTCAACCTTTCCTTCTATACCGCTGTCCTCTACAGCCTGTGCCGCCGCCGCAACTGCAAGCTGTGCATATCTGTCCGTTCTTAATATCTCGTTTACCTCAAGATACTCCTTCGGTTCAAAACCCTTCACCTCTGCCGCAAGCTTTGCTTTAAAGCCTTCTGTATCAAAAAAGGTTATAGGTGCAATCCCATTTTTTCCGTTCTTAAGGCTGTTCCATGTCTCACTGACATTATTCCCGACAGGGGTTACCGCCCCTAATCCGGTTACAACCACTCGTCTCCATTCAGACATATCCTTTTCCTCCTGGTTATCCTTTACATGTACACTTCATGCACTGTAAACTGTAAAATATCTTCATATTCCTGATGGCACAATATAGCTACATGGCTATTCCGCCATCCACACGCAGCACTTCACCGGTCACATACTCAGCTTCGACAAGATATGCCACTGCCTCAGCCACCTCCGGGGCTGCCCCCATCCTTCCAAGTGGTATCATTCCAAGGAGCGGATTATCCTTCTGGCTTCCTGTCATATCCGTCTCAATGAATCCGGGTGCAACTGCGTTACAGCGTATTCCGCGCGGTGCCAGCTCCTTTGCAACGGACTTGGTCAGACCGATAATTCCCGCCTTCGATGCCGAGTAATTGCACTGTCCCACATTTCCCATAAGCCCTGAAACGCTTGACACGTTGACAATACAGCCTTGCCTGTTCTTTATAAACATACCTGTACAATGTCTTATCATATTAAACGCACCCTTAAGATTAGTGTCGATAACACTGTCAAATGCTTCCTCACTCATCATCGCAAGAAGTCCATCTTTTGTTATGCCCGCATTATTAATAAGAATATGTACGGTACCAAAATCCTTCTTTATCTGTGCAACAGTCTCTCTCACCTGTGAAAAATCAGCAACATTGCACTTATAGGCGACGGCTTTTACGCCGTATTGTTCAATACATTCTTTGCAAACCTGATTGGCAGCTTCTACATTGCCCGCATATATAACGGCAATATCCGCTCCACGAGCTGCAAGCTTTACCGCAACCGCCGCCCCAATTCCTCTTGAAGCTCCTGTTATAACCGCAGTTTTTCCTTTAAGCATCTCTCAGTTCCTTTTCCTTATTATTTCAAAGATATGAGGGTCAAAAGGTATTTTACCCCTCATCCGATATCCTCGAATTGCTCCGCCGTAAAACAGCTCCCGCAATTCTAAAACATTCGGAATCCGCTGATTTACTGCATAAATCGCTACTCAATATATTTAGCTGCACTCCTTAATATCGGCTCAGCTCCATCAATCACTTCCCTGACAATCTGCGCTGCAGGCTGTTCTTTATTAACCATAGCTGCAACCTGCCCCGATAAGAAGCATCCCTTCTTATCATCACCATCCTTGACTGCAAGCCTTAATGCTCCTACAGCCAATGCTTCAAGCTCATCGTCAGGCATCCGGCTATACTCTGCCTTTAAATAGTCTCTTGCAAACTGCGTCCTCAGACTTCTCACCGGATGACCAAGCCTCTTACCTGTAACCATGGTGCAAAGGTCTGTGGCCTTCAGAATCTTTTCCTTATAAACCGGATGAATATTACATTCTACAGCACTCAAAAACCGCGTTCCCATCTGGACTCCCTGTGCTCCCAGCATGAATGCTGCCGCAACACCGCGCCCATCCGCAATTCCTCCTGCTGCTATGACCGGAAGTGTTGTAGCATCACACAC
This sequence comes from Eubacterium sp., assembly GCA_003486385.1. Taxonomy (GTDB): domain Bacteria; phylum Bacillota; class Clostridia; order Lachnospirales; family Lachnospiraceae; genus CAG-882. The sequence goes on from DNFT01000080.1 coordinate 6,926, forward strand.
CTGCGGTACCAGCACCATAGTTGTGAGCTCACCCACATGTCCACCGCTCTCGCCGCCCTCGGCTATAAGTGCAGAAGCTCCGAGCCTTGTCATGAGCTTCGCCATGGCAACCGAGGCTACAACCGGAATTACTTTAATTCCTGCGTCCAGCCATTCCTTTATATATTTCGACGGATTGCCTGCTCCCGTGGTAATCACATCGACCTTTTCCTCTACTACAACCTGTGCCACCTCATCTGCACATGGGCTTAACAGCATAATATTTACTCCAATAGGCTTATCTGTGAGCTGCCTTGCTATCCGCACCTGCTCTCTCACATAATCTGCCGGCGCATTACCGGCTGCAATTATTCCAAGACCTCCGCCCTCAGATACCGCCGCCGCAAGCTTTCCATCAGCAATCCATGCCATGCCACCCTGAAATACCGGGTATTTTATACCCAGCATCTCAGTAATCTGTGTCCTGATCATGGCGCTTAACCCTGCTTGCTCTGGATGAATTTGTCAAGGTCATCGACTGTCTCAACCTTCTCATCAAGCTCTATCTCAATGCCAAGCTCATCCTCAAGGCTCATCAAAAGCTCCACCGTGTCAAGCGAATCAATTCCAAGGTCAACGAATCTGCTCTCCGGCTTAACCACGGATACATCACATCCGGTACGTTCTGCAACAGTTTTTGCAATAGCATCAAAATACATCTCTTATTCCTCCTTAATATGTGCTCCCATCGGTGAGCATCTAATAAGGCATTATATGCACAGCATGTTCCATGTGTGGGGTGCTGACGTTCCAAAAGCGTTCCATAATTTTAATACTCAGCACTCTTTTTGCAAATAATGATAAAATAGGAAAATTTAACATATAATTAGTGTGAAATCGTAAAAGCTCGTTTTTCATTACTATTTAAGCCACTGCAAAAGCAGTTACACCCGGAAATGAGGATTAAAATGAATATATGACTGAATATTAATTCTTGAGAGAAGGCTGGCAGAATCGAACTTCGAGCCCCGACAGGGCTCGAAAAAAAGAGACCGATTGGTGTTCCACCAATCAGTCTCTTTTTTCAGAGCGCGAGACGGGAATCGAACCCGCGACCCCCTCCTTGGCAAGGAGGTGCTCCACCGCTGAGCCACTCGCGCATTGTACTTTGTAAGATGTTACTCTCACAAGGACATTAAGTATAATACTATAAGTCCCTGTGAAAGTCAATACCTAAAATTAAAATTTTTTATATTTTTTGAAATTACCGAATTGTTTTAACTATTAGCATAATTGTTTGGGACAGGGGTCAGACCCCGTGTCCCAGAACTGGGACATGGGGTCTGACCCCTGTCCCATAAGGCTATGCTAACAGCTTCTCCATCTCATCGAGAAGTCCGGCAAATACATCAAGACCTGTCTTGATGGCGTCCGGCTTAGACATATCCACGCCCGCAATCTTTAAAAGCTCGATTGGATAATCTGAACCGCCGCTTGACAAGAACTTCATGTAGCGGTCAACTGCCGGCTGTCCCTCCTTGCGGATCATTGATGCTATCGCAACTGCTGCCGAGAAGCCCGTAGCATACTGGTATACATAGAATGGTGTATAGAAGTGAGGTATTCTTGCCCACTCAACCTCAATATCCTTATCGACCACCATATCCGGTCCGAAGTACTCCTTGTTGAGCTCATAGTACATCTCGTTAAGAGACTTTGCCGTGAGACTCCTGCCCTGCTCTGCCATCTCATGTGCCTTCTTTTCAAACTCAGCGAACATCGTCTGGCGGTATACGGTTCCCTTGAAGCTGTCAAGGAAATGATTGATGAGGTATGCCTTCTCATTCTTATCCTTCGCATTATCTATAAGGTAGAAATTGAGGAGTGCCTCATTACATGTCGAAGCAACCTCAGCGACAAAGATTCTGTATGCAGCGTATACAAGAGGCTGTGTAGAATTTGACTTGTAGCTGTGAAGCGCATGTCCCATCTCATGTGCGAGGGTGAACATTGAATCTAAGTTATCCTGATGATTTAAAAGTACATAAGGGTGCACACCGTTAGGTCCCCATGAGTAAGCTCCGCTTCTCTTTCCCTCATTCTCATATACATCAATCCAGCCGCCGTTGAAGCCCTTATCAAGAAGCTCTATGTAATCCTTTCCAAGAGGTGCAACGCCCTTCTTTACGATTTCCTTTGCCTCCTCAAATGAGATATGCATATCAAAATCCTTCACCATAGGAGTGTACACATCATACATGTGAAGCTCATCCACGCCGAGTGCTTTCTTGCGGAGCTTAACATAGCGGTGCATAAGAGGGAGCCCCTCATGGATTGTGTCGATAAGATTGTCATATACTGAAATTGGAATATTTCCGTCAAACAGATATGACTCAATGCTTGAGTTGTATTTTCTCACCTTTGCTGAGAACATATCCCCCTTCACCAGAGCTTCATAATTGGCAGCTATAGTATTTTCAAAATTCTTGTATGCGCCGTGCATCCGGGTGAAAGCATCCTTGCGTACTCTCCTGTCATTGCTTCTTATGAAAATTCCGTATCTTCCATGTGTTAATGTTACATCCTCGCCATTCTCATCCTTTATTGTTCCGAACCTGACATCAGCGTTGTTAAACATGCCGAAAACCTTCTTTGGTCCTCCAAGAACATCCTCGGCTGAAGCTAATACAGCCTCCATATCAGGCGATAACACATGCGGCTTTCTTCTTGAAATATACTCCCACTTCTTTGCGTAGAGCTTAAGCTCCTCACACTCACTCATATAGCTGTCGACAACCGCATCATCTATGGTGAGCATCTCAGGACTTATAAAAGACAGCATCTCACCTGTCTTTACCATAATATTCTCAGCTTCGCCTGAAAGTGCCTGTGACTCCGGATTGGCTGTATCCTGATCATAGAGCTGATGTGCATAACAGTAGATACGGTCAAGTAAATTCGTGAGCTTGTCATCAAGCTTGAACACTGCAAGCATATTGGCACTGCTCTCACCGATTTTACCCTTATAGCCCTCTATCTCCTCAGCAACCTTAAGTGCCTCAGCATACTCCTCTCTCCAAGCGGCAGCATCCGGATAAATATCCTCAAGTCTCCATGTGTATTTCCTGTCTGTCTCACTTCTTTTTAATACTTTATTAGCCATTGCATCCTCCCTGGGTTGGACTTATAATATTCCTGTCCTATACGGGTACATGAAACTGCCCCGAATAGAAATAATATACAACAAAACTGCAGCAATGACAAGAGAAGTATCTTCCTTACATACCGGTCTGCTCAAAACAGAACACACATAATGTGTATAAACGGAGATTACCATGCAAAAAAAATACAAACTCACACTTTCAGATATAGAAGCCTTTATAGATAACTGCTCCGAAGCAACATCCGAAGCTTATGAACCGTATATTGATTTTGACCGCGAGCCAGACATCATAAGCTCACGCCTTCAGCCCGCACTGCTCCATAACAGCGGAATTGAATTATTTGAGGATGCTGACATGCCGGCGCTCTACCTTGTAAATAGCGCACACAGTCTTATCGGCTGCTGCACTGCATTCACATATTATGATAATGATGGCACACTCACGCATGAGTTGTCCGTGCTCATCGCCCCTGAATACCGACGCCATGGTCTGGGACGCATGCTTGTAATGCAGATGTTATCAGTCATCGAAGCTGTTTATACGAAAAACAGAAGCGACATTGCCTCAGCCGGCAGTGCTGCTACAGTCACAGACCGCGTTGACATAGCCGGCGGTACCGGTACATCCACAGGTCACAATGACGAAATTATAGATTCCTTTGACAAGGTTCGTGTCCTGTTAGTCGGTAGCAACGAATATTTTGCCGGGAGCTGTGGCTTTATCTACTCACACAGCGAACACTTTATGACTAGGAAGTCCTACAATGATAATTATATTTCAATACAGCATTCGTCCACACAGCAGACACCTGACGTCAACATCCGGAATGTAAATACATCCGATTTAAAATCAGCACTGATATACTCCCGGTCTTCCATCTCCATCACCCGCACCTCCCACAGGACGCCCGGGCACCACACCTACCGCCTATTCTGTGACGGCAGGAGTGCTTCTAAATGTACCGTGTCAGAGTGCAGTGACTACGTGAACATTGCCAATGTCTACACCAACAAAAAATATCGTGGACAAGGCTTTGCCGGACGCCTCATAGATGCCGCTGCCGCTGACTTTCCTCAAAAGAAGCTTCTATTGCAGGTATCTGGCAGCAACACAGCCGCAATCCGCGCCTACACAGGCAATGGCTTTACATTCTATAAAACATTTGACTATTATGTGGCTACTTTATCATAAGCTTGGTATACTCTACAATGCATCCCGTCCATCACAGTTACACCGGACATTGCCCGCAGAACTTCCGGTCACAATACACAGCACAAAACAACGATAACATATTGTACACATGAAGCTAAAAGAGCCGTAACCCGCCGGACACTAAATCTCCCACAGGCTACAGCTCTTTTATTACTCTTTTATTACTCTTTTTGATAAATGAAATCCCGCAATAACACAATCACTGCATGCTTACTGCAGATTCGTATATCCCATCAGGTACTCGTCAACCTCCTTAGCGGCGTCGCGTCCCTCACGGATTGCCCACACAACAAGAGACTGGCCTCTGTGCATATCTCCGGCGGTGAATACCTTGTCGACATTGGTCGCATGCTTTCCCGGTGCCGTATCAACATTGGTTCGTGCATTGAGCGTCACACCGAATGCGTCGGCAACATACTTCTGGGTGCCTAAAAAACCTGCGGCGATAAGTACAAGGTCTGCCTCAAGCTCGAACTCACTTCCTGCTACCTCCGCCATCATCATGCGCCCTGTCTTTTCATCCATCTTCGACTCAAGCTTCACACACTTTACCTTACAGAGCTTTCCGTTCTTGTCCTTTATGAACTCCTTGACGGTGGTCTGATATAATCTAGGATCCTTTCCGAATACCGCGATTGCCTCCTCCTGACCATAATCCGTCTTGCAGACTCTAGGCCACTGTGGCCATGGATTGTTCTCAGCGCGTGTATCCGGAAGCTTAGGCATCATCTCAAGCTGTACAACAGAGGCACAGCCAAGACGTATTGATGTTCCGACACAGTCATTTCCTGTATCTCCACCTCCGATAACAACAACCTTCCTGCCCTTAGCGTCGATATACTTCTTATCCGCTAAATCAGAATCAAGCAGGCTCTTCGTCACGGATGTAAGGTAATCCACCGCAAAGTGTATTCCCTGTGCATCCCTTCCCGGTGCATTTATGTCTCTTGGATTGGCTGCACCACAGCAGAGAACAACTGCGTCATAGTCCTTTAACACCTTAGCCGCCTTCACATTATCACCGACATTGGCATTGGTGACGAACTCTATCCCATCCGCCTCCATGATATTGATTCTTCTGTCAATGATGTGCTTCTCAAGCTTCATATTGGGAATACCATAACGTAGAAGTCCTCCAACCCTGTCGGCACGCTCAAATACAGTTACCTTATGTCCTCTCTTGTTTAAGAGGTCTGCTGTTGCAAGTCCGGACGGACCTGAGCCGATAACGGCAACCCTCTTGCCGGTTCTTACCTTAGGCGGATTAGGTGCCACATAGCCCTGTTCAAATGCGTTCTCAATGATTGTCTTTTCATTCTCCTTTGTACTCACCGGCGAACCGTTAAGTCCGCAGGTACATGCCGCCTCACACAATGCCGGACATACCCTCGAAGTAAACTCAGGGAAATTGCTTGTCTTAGCAAGCCTGTTATATGCCCTGTGAAGATTGCCACTGTAGAGAAGATCATTCCACTCAGGTATCAGATTGTTGAGAGGACAGCCTGACACCATCCCCTTTAACAGCTTACCCGACTGGCAGAACGGAACCCCGCAATCCATGCATCGTGCCGCCTGCTGCCTCTGCTCCTCAATGGTGAGCGGAGTATGAAACTCATTGAAATTCTTTATTCTGTTCTTTGGCTTGACAGCCTCGCTGTCAACTCTCTCATAATCTAAAAATCCTGTCGGCTTTCCCATGAATTTCCCTCCTTACTTCGCTGCTTTATTAGCATAGAATGCTTCAATCTGTGCCTGCTCACTTGAAAGACCCTTCTCTTCCATCTGAACGATTCTCTGCATCATTCTCTTATAGTCATGAGGTACAATCTTCTTGAACTTAGGAAGATAATCTCCGAAATTGTCAAGAATCTGCTTACCCTTTATAGAGTTAGTGTATGCTACATGCTGCTGTATCATTTCCTTTAACTCTAATACATCATACTTGTCCGTCACTTCCTCAGTCGATACAAGCTCCTTATTGAGTTTCTTATAGAGGCTGCTGTCCTCGTCAAGCACATAAGCAATACCACCGCTCATACCTGCGGCGAAGTTCTTCCCTGTTTTTCCAAGGATAACTACCCGTCCACCGGTCATGTACTCACAGCCATGGTCACCCACGCCCTCGACAACCGCCTTTGCACCGGAATTACGGACGCAGAAACGCTCACCGGCGACACCGTTTATATACGCCTCACCGCTCGTTGCACCATAGAGAGCCACATTACCGATGATGATATTCTCATCCTGCTTAAATCCGGAGCCGGTAGGTGGATATACCACAAGCTTTCCTCCTGAAAGTCCCTTGCCGAAGTAGTCATTGCTGTCTCCCTCAAGGCACATTGTAAGTCCCTTAGGGATAAATGCTCCGAAGCTCTGTCCGCCCGCGCCATGGCACATTATAGTGAAGGTATCCTCAGGAAGTGTGTCATCGTAGAGTCTTGTAATCTCAGAGCCGAACATAGTACCGAATGAACGGTCGGTGTTCTTTACATCTATTTCTATGCTTCTCTTCTGCTTCTTCTCAAGAGCCTGCCCCAGCTTCTTTAACAGAACCTTCTCATCAAGAGTTTTTTCAAGCTCGAAGTTATATACATTCTTGTGAAGATAGTCAATCTTCTCCTTGCCTGCATAAGGATTATCAAGAATTACTGAAAGGTCAATCTTTCCTTTCTTGACACCGCTGCCGTCCTTAGCCTGATATAACATATCGGTTCTTCCCACCATCTCGTCGATAGTCTTAAAGCCAAGCTTAGCCATGTATTCCCGAAGCTCCTGTGCAACGAATCTCATAAAGTTCATCACATACTCAGGCTTACCTGTGAATCTCTTTCGAAGCTCCGGATTCTGTGTAGCAATACCTACAGGGCATGTGTCCAGATTACATACTCTCATCATCACACAGCCAAGAGTTACAAGCGGTGCCGTTGCAAATCCAAATTCCTCAGCACCTAAAAGACATGCTACCGCAACATCGCGTCCTGTCATAAGCTTGCCGTCCGTCTCGACAACAACCTTGTTTCTAAGACCGTTCATTATGAGTGTCTGGTGTGCCTCGGCAAGTCCAAGCTCCCAAGGAAGCCCGGCGTTGTGAATGGAACTTCTTGGTGCCGCACCGGTACCTCCGTCATAGCCCGATACCAGGATAACCTGTGCTCCCGCCTTAGCAACACCTGCCGCTACGGTTCCGACTCCTGCCTCCGATACAAGCTTTACGGATATACGTGCCTTCTTGTTGGCGTTCTTAAGGTCGTAGATAAGCTGTGCCAGATCCTCAATCGAATAGATATCGTGATGTGGTGGCGGTGATATAAGACCAACACCCGACGTTGAATGTCTTGTCTTGGCTATCCAAGGATATACCTTTCCGCCCGGAAGATGTCCACCCTCACCAGGCTTAGCACCCTGCGCCATCTTAATCTGAATCTCATCGGCACTCACAAGGTATCTCGATGTGACACCGAAACGTCCCGAGGCTACCTGCTTGATCGCCGAACAGCGGTTGAGGCCATCCGGTCCGATTGTAAGTCTTTCAATATCCTCGCCGCCCTCACCTGAGTTGGACTTTCCGTGAAGTATGTTCATGGCGATTGCCATTGCCTCATGTGCCTCCTGGGATATAGAGCCGTAAGACATAGCTCCTGTCTTGAAACGTCTCACGATAGAATCTACGCTCTCTACCTCATCTATAGAGATTCCCTTCTCAGGATACTTGAAATCCATAAGACCTCTCAGATTGATTGGCTCAAGCTCCTCATTGATAAGCTTGGAGTATTCCTTGAAGGCAGCATAATCTCCGTTTCTTGTGGCAAGCTGGAGAAGATGGATTGTCTGAGGGTTGTAGAGGTGCTCCTCCTTGCCGCTTCTGAACTTATGGCTGCCTGCACTGTCAAAGGTGGTATCCGTCTGAAGTCCAAGCGGGTCATAAGCTCTGTCATGATTTGCATTGATATCATTCTCGATATCCTTAAGTGTGATTCCACCCACACGGCTCACCGTATTGGTAAAATATTTGTCCATAACGCTCTTGTCAATACCGATTGCCTCAAAGATTTTGGAGCCCTGATATGACTGTATTGTAGATATACCCATCTTAGATGCAATCTTTACTATACCGCCAAGAACCGCCCTATTATAATCATCGACTGCCGCATAGTAATCCTTGTTAAGCATTCCAAGGTCTATAAGCTCCCTTATGCTGTCAAGCGCAAGATACGGGTTGACTGCACTTGCACCGAAGCCTAATAGTGTTGCGAAATGATGTACCTCTCTAGGCTCACCGGACTCAAGGATAACCGAAACCTTGGTTCTCTTCTTGGTTCTTACAAGATAGTCCTGCATTGCCGATACAGCAAGCAGTGACGGTATTGCTACATGATTCTCGTCAACTCCTCTGTCCGAAAGAATGAATATATTCACTCCATCACGGTAATGTCTGTCGGCTTCAACGAAGAGACGGTCGATTGCCTTCTCCATAGATGTATTCTTGTAATATATAATAGGAAGAACCGCAACCTTGAAGCCCTCCTGATTCATATTCTTAATCTTTAACAAATCCGTATTGGTAAGTATCGGATTGTTGACTCTTAATACCTGACAATTTCTCGCCGTCTCCTCAAGGATATTTCCATCAGCTCCCAGATACATTGTAGTCGATGTAACTATCTTCTCTCTAAGTGCATCGATAGGAGGATTCGTAACCTGTGCAAAGAGCTGTTTAAAATAATTAAACAGAGGAACCGTCTTAGTTGAAAGTGCCGCAAGCGGAGTATCGGCTCCCATCGCTGCTATAGGCTCAGTTCCGCCAAGTGCCATAGGCAAAATCGATGTCCTGAAATCCTCGTAGGTGTAGCCGAATGCCTTCTGTAACTTAGCCCGCTCCTCCTTGGAATACTCCTCAACTCTCTGGTTCGGAATCTTTAAATCCTTGAGCATTACAAGATTGCTGTCAAGCCACTCGCCATACGGTCTTTTTGAAGCATATTTTTCCTTGAGTTCATCGTCATCTATAACCTCTCCCTTTACCGTATCCACCAGGAGCATCTTGCCCGGTCTTAATCTCTCTTTCACCTTAATATTTGATGTAGGAATATCAAGCACACCAACCTCAGATGAGAGAATAAGCTGGTCATCATTAGTTATATAGTAACGTGATGGGCGAAGACCATTCCTGTCAAGCACAGCTCCCATGATATCTCCGTCTGAGAAAAGAATGGAAGCAGGTCCGTCCCACGGCTCCATCATTGTAGCATGATATTCATAGAAATCCCTCTTCTTCTGGCTCATGCTCTGATTGTTAATCCAAGGCTCAGGAATAAGTATCATTACCGCAAGAGGAAGTTCAAGACCACTCATCATAAGGAACTCAAGCGTATTGTCAAGCATCGCCGAATCTGAGCCCTCCTGATTTACAATAGGAGTTACCTTGCTCATCTCTCCCTCAAAATACTTAGTCTCCATGGACTCCTCACGTGCATGCATCTTATCGGCATTGCCGCGGATGGTATTTATCTCACCGTTATGTACGATTATCCTGTTCGGATGAGCTCTCTGCCAGCTTGGATTTGTATTGGTACTGAAGCGTGAATGTACCGTAGCTATCGCAGTCTCATAATCAGGACTGTTCAAATCATCAAAGAAGGTTCTAAGCTGTCCAACAAGGAACATCCCCTTGTAGACAATTGTTCTGCTCGATAATGAAGCGACGTATGTATTATCGTTACTCTGCTCAAACACTCTTCTCACTACGTAGAGCCTTCTGTCAAAATCCAGTCCCTTTGCTATTCTTGCCGGTTTCTTTATAAAACACTGCCAGATACTAGGCATGCACGCAATTGCCTTAGAGCCTAATACATCAGGATTAGTCGGAACCTCTCTCCAGCCTAATAGTTCAAGACCTTCCTTCTGGGTAATAATCTCGAACATCTTCTTAGCCTGATTGCGCTTGAACTCATCCTGCGGGAAAAAGAACATACCGACACCATATTCTCTCTCCCCACCTATATTGATTCCGAGTGATTTGGCAGCCTTGGAAAAGAATTTATGGGATATCTGGAGCAGAATACCTACACCATCACCGGTCTTGCCTTCCGCATCCTTACCTGCACGGTGTTCAAGATTCTCAACAATTCTCAGGGCATTCTCAACAACCTGATGTGTCTTAACGCCCTTGATATTGACAATCGCACCTATACCACAGTTATCGTGCTCAAAATCCGGGCTGTATATTGACGGTTTCACTTCACATACATTGCTCATACAAAACCTCCTTTTATTTTGCTTGAAAAACTTGTACTTAATATACACTTTTTTTATTTCCTTGTAAATATTTATTTTCTTAATATTGTCTGATTATTTGATATTATATTATTGTAATATGTATTGTCTGATATTTCTTGGAATAACATTTTTATTGAATCCCAATATTAAACAAAATAAAAGCCCTTTGAAGATTTTGCAAAGAAAAAAATGATAAATAATAACTCTCAGCAAAACCCTCATAGGGCTTTCAAAATATATTGTCTTAATTGTGTATTCAATTATATGGCTTGCTTTATAACATTTGAAAAATGTAAATTTGTGCATTAAAAATATAAAGCCATAGTTAAATCCGGATTAATATTCTTATGTGCATGGTAACAATGTTAAAGGAAATTGTAGAAAATTTCTTTTTCTACATGGTTATAATTTCCTTACAGTACCAGTTATCATCTGTCTGGCTCAGCCTTTCCCCCTGTTCAACAATCGGATGACTCGCATCATTTCCGGGGATGAATCTTATGAAACCAATCTTCCCATCGGACATAAGTACCTTCTTCGATACATAACGTTTTCTCAGGTTCTTAAGAAAAATCATCACAAGCTTCCTGTCAAGCCCCTTAAACTCATCCCTGTACAGCATATCGAACACATCAAATGCAAGGTTAGCCTCCTTATAGGTTCTCTTAGCAACCATCGCGTCATATATATCCGAAAGAGTGGTTATTCTGGTTAAAAGCGATATCTCATCCCCCTTAAGTCCATCCGGATATCCGTCCCCTGTAAGCTTCTCATGGTGGTGTCTTGCAATGTCACGCACAGTCTCCCCGAACTGACTGCCAAGCATCTCATAAGAAAATACCGGGTGAAGCTTGACGATATTATATTCAGCCGATGTCAGCCTCCGCGGTGAATTGATTATTTCCTCAGGTATCTTCGTCTTTCCTACATCATGCAGCAGCCCGGCAAGCACCAGCGTCCTGACATCATCCTCCGGCAGTCCAAGCCACTTACCCATCAAAGCATTCATAAGCGCAACATTCAGTGAATGTCTCTGCAGACCCTCATCCATCGGTCTTGGGAAATTGATGCATGAGAAGATTGTGACAGGGTCTATCTTGATAAGCTTATCAGATATATTGTCTACAAGCTTGTCAATCTCATCAGCTTCAATCCCTATATCTATATTATGCAGCATGCCATTGACATTATCCGTAAGACTGCTGTAGCCGGAAAGCTTTTCCAGAAGCTCCTGTCTTTTCTCAGGCAGCATATGTTCACTGGCAATAATATCATAAAAGCCTTCCTCATGAACCGTTATATTTCTGTCTCCCTTATTGAAATTATACAGCTTTCTCAGCTTTTCACCAGTCAACACCTCTCCCTTTGGAATCAACAGTGTGTAACCTGTACTGTCATAAATGTTATCCTTAAGCACAAGTCCCTCCCACAGATATTCAATTGGCAGCTTGTGTAAATTTTTCATTTTCATTTTCAAATTGAGTCCCCTCTATTCTGCAGCCATATTCCTCAGTCAGCATATTATCATTCTGTTTTCTAACGACACTGCAATAGAAAATAAGCGCCCTGTTATCCACATTTATCACCATGCGGAAGCAGTCTCCCTTCTCGAAGCTTCCGCTGTCCATTTTGACAAGTATTCCATCTAAGCTCATATTCACGGTCATAAGCTTCATCGGCTTGTTGAGCCGCACCTCTCTGTCCCCGAAACACAGCTCCGTGATAATTCCCTTTGTAAGAAGCTTATATCTTCGTTTCCTGCGATTTTCCTTTTCCCTGTGCCTTCCAAGAAGTACAACCATCTCATTATCTATAACTGCGCCTGTAAGATTTCCCTCATACTCATACAGCTTATCCGGTCCGAAAATCAAAACCGTTACATTATAGTTCCCCTTTTGTGCTATGCTGTCGGCACTGATATAGCATATATTCCTGTCCTTGATGAATCTTATTATTCTGGTATCTGCAAGCAGCATTCCGTCCTCTGTTCTCTTAATCAGTATTCTGCGGCTTCTTAAAATATTGTCATTCATATACCACCGCCTCCTTTCAAACCGGCACCCGGTAAATCAGACTATCCGAACAGCTCCCCTTCTTCCTGAAGCTAATTTAATTTTATCAAAACAAATCCTATCTGTCTATAATACAATATAACCATTATCACACCTTCTGCCTTATTAATTTTATCGTAATTATCCTTTACTTTTTTCACTCCAAACTTATAATTAAATTTATGAGAATGATGTCGTGGGACATAACAAGCTCTATAAACTTAGCGTGTTTATTATATTTATGCATATCACGACTTTTAGAAGAAGCTTAGATGCTCTTCTACATCTACAATAATTAATTTCCGGAGGTTTCCTATTTATGACTGAGCATAAAAAATTCAGCCTTAAAAGCTTTTTTACACGAAAAAAAATATTTTACTGCATATATATGCTCCTTCTGCTCGTCATAACAGGCTCTCTTAATATAGCTGCGCGGAAAAGTACAGCATTTGCCGAATGGTACTCAACACACATATATAAATTTCTGGTAACCACAGTCGGAAGGCTTGTTGGCTTCCTTCCGTTTTCACTGTATGAGCTTCTTATAATATTGGGAATATCATTACTGTTCTGGATTATTTTCAGAATCGTTTACCTTATAATAAAGAAGAGGGCAAAAAGAATACTGACTCTGTTCGCAGGCGTACTTGCACTGTTGCTCACCGTCCTCACACTGTTCACTCTCAACTGCGGGGTCAACTACCACAGAAGACCATTTTCCTACTATTCAGGTCTTACTGTAGCCAGGCAGTCGACGGATGTTCTGACCAGTCTGTGTCAGTCCCTCATAGCCGAGGCAAATGCGCTTGTTCCATATATAGATACCATCGAGGTTCCGGATGATGAGGATGGAACACACTACGGAAGCATATTTTCACTTGATAACACCGACACCGTTGTTGAAGCAGTCAAGGCTATGAACAATCTCGGAACCATATACCCTGTGCTCAATGGGTACTATCCTAAGGCTAAGCCTGTTCTGTTCTCAAAGGTAATGTCCTACGAATTTATAACCGGAGTGTACTCCTTCACCATTGAAGCTAACTACAACAATGATGTTCCGGACTATGTGAAGGCAGACACTATATGCCATGAGCTTTCACACCTTCGCGGCTTCATGCGCGAGGATGAAGCCGGCTTCATCGCATACCTTGCCTGCATACACTCAGACAATGTGAACCTTAAGTACAGCGGAATTTTAAATGCACTCTCATACGTTCTTAACTCAGTCTACTCTAATTGCGGAGCGGCAGTCTACACTGAGCTGTACAAGAGCATGGACATACAGCTTATGCGCGATTATCTGTATGACAGCCGATATTGGGATAAATACAGAACCCCTGTTGCAGAGGTGGCAGACGCTGTAAACAACGCCTATCTCGTGGCGAATGCTCAGACTGACGGCGTAAAGAGCTATGGCAGGATGGTTGACCTTCTCCTTGCATACTACATTTCACAACACAATTAGATTACGGCATGTCAAAACATGCGATATAAACTTAGCTGTGTATAACG
>DNFT01000084.1 GCA_003486385.1 Eubacterium sp.
AGCTTCATGTTCGGATGGCAGCAGCTTTTATTTTAACCTCTTTCCATTGAGAACCGCCTCTACAAGGTCATCCCCCTGATATACCAGCTTAAGTGAAAAGAACGGCTCATCCTCATCAAGCAGACGAAGAAATATCCTATCACCCTCCCACAGGTTGAGCTTTCCGACATCCGCCTTCTTAACCCATGCAAGAACACCCTCATTGCACTCCTTCATCGAACCATCCTGATTCGTCACACTGCCCTCAAAGCCATCCGCCGTGTAAAGGCTCATATACTCCGCCGGCTCATCCTCGAACACAAACGTCACAATTCCTCTGTATCTGTACGATGTAAGCCTAAGTCCTGTCTCCTCATATACCTCACGAAGCAGACACTCCTCAGGACTCTCCCTGTTCTCAAAATGTCCCCCGACTCCAATCCACTTATCCTTGTTGACATCGTTCTTCTTGGAGACACGATGAAGCATAAGGTATGAATCGTTCTTCTCAATATAACATAACGTGGTCAATGGTGATTTCACTGCGCTGTTCCCTTTCCTATGTGATATTTGGATTGTTACATCTTTAATGAAGCAGCTCTACTCTCTCCCCTGCCCTGCAGATTATGTTCCGCTCGCCCTTATGCTTCCCAAAAGGAAGCCTAAGCACCTTATTGATATCAGAATACGCATGCAGAACCGCGCTCTTAACATCCCCATTCTCCCAACTGATGTCAACAGAAGCGTTGCCGACTACACGTACTCCGTACAGATGACCGTTCTTCCATTCCTTCGGCAGGGCAGGGAGCAGGACTATCCTCTCCTCATTGCTCTGGACAATCATCTCCGCAATAGCCGCCGTTGCACCGAAATTGCCGTCAATCTGGAATGGCGGGTGCATGTCAAACAGATTAGGATATGTAGATGATGTAAACAGCTTGCAAAGGTTATCATATGCTGCTTCGCCGTCCCAGAGCTTGGCGTAATGATTTATAATCCATGCCCTGCTCCAGCCGGTATGACCGCCGCCATGCGAGAGTCTGCCCTCAAGTGTACGCCGCGCAGCCTCGGCAAGCTGTGGTGTTCCATCCATGGTTATCTGCGATGACGGATGAAGCCCATAAAGATGGGAAATATGCCTGTGTCCCGGCTCATACTCCTTGTAATCCTCACGCCACTCGAGAATTCTTCCATCACTGCCAATCCGTGTAGGAAGAAGCCTCGACAACGCGTCTTTAATCTGTGAATTGAGCTCATCATCCACCCCAAGGATATCCGCTGCTTTTATGCATTGTGTGAACAGATCCCTTATAATCTGATTGTCCATCGTGACACCTGCACCGTTAGCGCCCTTCTCACCATTCGGAAGAACATAGCTGTTCTCCGGTGATACAGAAGGACAGGTCATAAGATATCCGTCAACCTCTATCATAAAATCAAGGAAGAACTGTGCAGCCTCTCTCATTATATTAAAGTTCTCACGCAGAAATTCCTTATCCCCTGTATAGAGATAATGTGTCCACTGATGTGTGCACAGCCATGCCGCTCCCATCACCCAGTATGAACCCGGAATCCACAAATCCTGAACTGATGTCTCACCCTCAATATTGGTATTATGGTGCGCTACAAATCCCCTGCACCCATACATGGTCTTAGCAGTCCTCTGTCCGTTAGGAAGCATTTTCTTTATCAGACTGAATAACGGCTCATGGCACTCCGACAGATTACAGTTCTCCGCAAGCCAGTAATTCATCTCTGTGTTGATGTTGATTGTATACTTGCAGTCCCACGGTGGAAGCATGTCCTTATTCCAGAGTCCCTGCAGGGTTGCAGGAAGTCCGCCCTCCCTGCTGCATGAGATAAGAAGATATCTGCCAAAATCAAAGTACAGCTTAAATAGCTCGTCCTTCACGCTTCCTTCCTTCGCAGACTTGAGAAGCTCATCGGTTGTGTATGCAGCACTGCCAGAGGCGCTGTCCTTAACGGCATCGCAATTATCCTCATCACCTCCAAGTGAAAAATCAACTCTTGCAAACAGCCTTCTATAGTCACTTATATGTGCATCAAGAAGCTGGTTATATGACTCACCTGCCGCCCTGTCAAGTACCTTCTGCATCCTGCCCTTTAAAAGCCAAAGAGCAGCCTCGCTCTCCATAACAGCATAGCTTCCGTTATTGCCATTCTGCCTGTTCAGGTCACCGGCTGCCTCACTCTCCTTCAGTGTCTTAAGCTTCTCCGCCATTATATGTTCAAGCTCATCCTTACAATGGTATGTACAATCCGCCGCAATATAGAGCACTACCCTGTCTGCACCGGTGACAACCAGATATTCGCCAAGCTGTTCGACACTTCCGCCATCTGCAGCAGCCTTCAATGACACAGCGAAATCATATCCATGCTTTCCAAGGTCACCATGAAGCACAATGGTGTCTTTTCCTATTCTGTCGACACCGTTATAAGCTCTCTCAGGTCTTGAGAACCTTGCCTCAAGGTTAATTGTTCCCGGTCTGTCAGACTCGATGCACATAACAATACAATCAGCAGGATGTGAGGCAAATACCGTTCTTGTATAATTGACCCCTGCACAGGAAAAGCTCACATCTGCTGCTGCCTTCTCAAGGTCAAGCCTTCTCTCATAATTATAGATATCGCCCTCTATATTAAAATCGATGTATAAATCGCCAAGAGTCTGATACGGATGTGCACTCTCCGGACATCCCGACATGGTAAGGCGCATCAGCCTCTCCGCCTTTGATATCTCGCCATCCAGCAGAAGCTGTCTTATCTTCGGAAGATTGTTGAGCGTATCAGGGTTATCCCTGTCCATCTTTCCGCCATACCATATACTCTCCTCATTCAGCTGGATGTGTTCATTCACAGCCCCACCGTAAACCATTGCACCCATCCGTCCGTTTCCCAGCGGAAGAGCCTCCTCCCACACCGAAGCAGGACTATTATACAATAAACCCGACATACCCTATCTCCATTCTGCGTTCCTCACCCCATGCTTCCCATGATACTCAACGCCATTTTTAATTTTCCTTCTTTTCGTTCTGCCACTCCACAAGGTCAGCAAGTGTTATGTTATCCACCACATTATCGACAGCATCGTTTATCTTCTGCCATATTCTCACCGTAACACAGCCATCTGCCCTGTCACATTCCACCGCACCATTCCCAACACAGCTAACAGGAGCTAAATCTCCCTCGGTTGTTCTTAGAAGCATGCCGACCGTGTAATCCTTTGGTTCCTTCGCAAGCATATATCCTCCCTGAGGTCCTCTTATGCTCCTGACATATCCCGCCTTATTCAGAACCGATATAATCTGCTCCAGATACTTCTCAGATATCTGCTGCCTGTCCGCTATATCCTTAAGGCTCACAGGCCTGCCCGATTTATCCGAAGCTATATCAAGCATAAGTCTGATTGCATATCTTCCCTTTGTAGATATCTTCATAAAAAAATCTCTCCTAAATCCATTCATAATTTTCATTTAATTATTTTCCGGCATCAAGCAGCTCCTCGAACTTCTGAACCGGCATCGGTTTATAATAGAAATATCCCTGTGCTCTGGTGCAGCCACATTCTAACAGAAAATTTTTCTGTTTTTCATTCTCCACACCCTCCACAATCGTATCATGATTAAGCTCATTCAACATGGTAACTGTATGCTTTAAAATAGTTCTGCTCTTAGGATCATCTATATCATCTATAAATCCTTTATCTATCTTAATCTCATCTACAGGCTGGTCTTTGAGCATTGTCATTGTTGAACAGCCTGTTCCGAAGTCATCCATGGAAATCGTAAATCCCCTCTGCTATTCTCCTTCCGAGAAAACTGAATACTCTTGTCCACACATACACGTCAACATCTATAATCAGCCCGTTCTTTTCCACCACAGGTATGAACTCACCCGGCGAAACCATGGTATTATCCTTATACTTCCATCGGAAAGCTCTGTCATAAAGCTCCTGTTGGATTCTACATTATTCTCTGCCAGCTTGCGCAGCGAATAGATATAAAGCTCAAAATCCTTCCTGTCCATGTCAAATAGGTCTTCACATTTAGCATCTTTTATCTTGTCTAATCTCTCGTTGTCCATATACCCTCTTATATTCTGTCCGCCGACGGAACCATCCTCTGTAAAATCTGACATATCACATACTTATATATATTATACCATTTCCAGATACAATTGTCATTCAAAAAAGCAGAAAACCGATTAAGGTTTTCTGCCCTTTCAACAATCCTATGTATACTTTTAATTACTGCTTCCTGTCGACACTTTGCGTGATCCGCTCTTCATAAGCTATGTGTTATATTATCTTGCCGGCTTATTTCTTCCGGCAAATGTGTTGAACCTGTCCGGTGTCCACACAGGCTCAATGCCCCTTGTGATATCCTCAACGGTAATCTCAGCGTCATTATTGTCGATGTCGATTATGGTATAGAGATCATTGCCCATTCCAAGCTCCTTCATATAGGAGAGCTGTCTGAGACCGTGGAATCCTGCCGCGGTTTTTATTTGCGCGTCCATTGTGAGGTGCTTCCAAAGCTGCCCTCAATGCTCATGGATATTCCTTTATCCTCCTTATGTCTGGATGTCTTTCGCTTCTCATTTAAGAGCTCAAGGAACTTATTCTCATCAATAGGAAGAGATACCGTCTGTCCAAGCCATGATGAGAGGTACATTGCGTTGGAAATCATCAGACCGTTGATTCCCTCGCGTCCGTCTGCGACAAGCGGTGTTCCAGCCTTTATATGGTCTGCAAAGGCGTTTAGAACGCCCACATGTTGTGGATTCTCGCCATCTGTTTCAACGTCCTCTACGGTAATCTTAGGCATCGCATAGCCAATCTGTGCTGTCCTGCACCATTCTCTCTCGTCCGATTCAAGCCGGTAGAACTTTATGCTATTGTAGTCACATACAAGCTTTCCAAGTGTTCCGGTTACCTCGAGACGGTTGGTGCCCGGTGCATCTCCTGTTGTGGTTACAAACACTCCCGTTGCTCCGTTTTCAAACTCCATGTACGCAGTGACGTCATCCTCAACCTCTATGTCATGCCACTTGCCCTCATGGCAGAAGGCATGAATCTTAACAGGCATACCGAACATCCACTGAAGTAAATCAAGCTGGTGTGGGTCCTGATTGAGCAGCACCCCGCCGCCTTCGCCTGCCCATGTCGCTCTCCAGTCTCCCGAATCATAGTAAAACTGTGTCCTGTACCAGTCTGTCACAATCCAGTTGACGCGCTTTAGCTGTCCGATTGTACCATCCTCCACCATCTGCTTGATTTTGCGGTATACGCAGTTAGTTCTCTGGTTGAACATAAGACCGAAGGTCAATTCCGGGTGCTTATCCGCCTCTGCAATCATTTCCCTCACCTGCAAGGTGTACACACCTGCCGGCTTCTCACACAGCACATGCAGATTATTCTGCAATGCAAGAATTGTCAGCTCCGGATGCTGGTAATGCGGCACGGCAATCAGAACCGCCTCGCACACACCGCTTTTTATAAGGTCACTTCCTTCACTGAAAATCTTAGCCCCAGGAACCTTCTCTGCCGCCCATTCACGTCTGCATTCCCTTCTGTCCGCAAGTGCCGCTATCTCAATATCAGGACATTTTCCTGTGAGAATATTATCAATATGCAGACCTGCAATTCCACCAACACCTACTATACCAAGCTTTAACATTTTTTCTTCTCCTCTCTGCTACACTATTTTTTGGATAATCTTCTTTAACGCCTCACATGCCGCATGGAACGCAGTCCTTGAATCCGGATAGCTCTCCTTATGTAAAAGTGATTCCGACTGCAGCGAACCCAGCCCATTAAATATGTGAAGGTGCGGCTCAACTGTGAGTATAACCTCGCCGCTTCGCACCTTATCAACATCCTCAAGTATCTCCGGCAGATGTCCGTCACCTCTTCCGGCACTCACCACACTTCCATCCTCCTTCATGGCATCCTTTATGTGGAAATATGTGATGATGTCCTTATGAAGCCTGTAAGCCTCCAGAGGGTCAACTCCGCACTGGACATAGTTTGCAGGGTCAAACGCAACACCCATATCACCTCCGAAATGCTCATACAAATCCATACAGCGAGTATCTGTGTCGCCGTATATTCCTTTTTCATTCTCATGGACAAGCAAAACGTCATTTTTCCTTGCAAGCTCAACCATCCTCTCAAGCCTTCTAAACACCTCATCGCGATATTTTTCCGGCTCCTCACCCTGCGGAATATAGAAGCTGAACATGCGAATCCTGCTGCACTCTAATACCTTGCACACCTCCATCGACCTCGCAAACTTGTCAAAATGCTCGTCAAACGAATCCCTTATCCCTATCTTTCCATAGGGCGAGCCAAGCGCCGAAAGCGTGACATGATGTGCCTCCAGCTTTTTATGAATCCTCACAGCGTCCTCAACCCCAAGCTCCGAACAGTTGACCCCATCAACTCCCCTCAGCTCTATCATCCTGATATTCTCCTGCGCCAAAGCCTCCAACTGCTCATCTAAACCCTCCGCCGCTTCATCAGCAAATGCAGATAATATAAATTCAGCCATAAAACCCTCCATTTTCACAGGCAGCCATTCCGTACCCTTAGGTTCCTGTATGTTTTTGTTGATTCCAGTTTAACTGCATTTTTTACTTGTTACCATACAATATATGCTTGAAACTATGTGATTACTGCTCTATAATTTATTTATAAACGCAGCCAAAAAATAATTATAAAAGGAGCTACGCATGGACTACATCGCACACTATGAAAAATCCCCAAGAATGTGGTCACAGGGTCTGCATGCCCACGATGATTATGAGATATATCTGCACCTTAGCGGCGGAAGATTTTACTGCATTGATGACACTGTTTTCAAGCTAACCCCCAATCAACTGCTCATCATACCGCCTCTTCACATGCACGGCTTAGTCTGCGACCATGACCTCGTAAACTACGAACGCTGTTTCCTGTATCTGTCGCCCGGAATGCTTCGTAAATGTGGTTTTGGAAAGATTGATTTAATAGAAATTATTGACAACGCCTATAAGAACAATATGCTTGTCGGGACACTATCTGAGGAAAATGCCCGGCTTTTTCAGAAATATCTTAAAGAAATCGAAAAGGATTCCTGCGCAGACAGCCCGGCAAACCAGTTGGACATCTACTCAAAAATCCTAAAAATATTATATATTATGGAGTTTTCCCTGGAACTATCTCACCATGAAACCTCTGTAGGTGTCCCGGACACACCAATGCACGATGTACTTCACTACATCAATGAACATTACACTGAGAACCTTACCATATCGTCAATCGGACAGCTTTTCCACCTTTCCGATTCATTCCTGTCGCACAAGTTCAAGGAATACACCAACAAAGGAATCTACGAATATATTCTGTACAAAAGAATATTAAAGGCAAAGGAGCTGATGTACAGCGATATATCACTCACCGAAATTGCTTTTACATGCGGCTTTGGCGATTATTCCAATTTTCTGCGCGCTTTTAAAAAGATTACCGGGACATCACCTAAAGAATACCGGCGCAGCTAGGGCAGGGCAGCGGGCTGTTTGGGACAGGGGTCAGACCCCATGTCCCAGTTCTGGGACACGGGGTCAGACCCCTGTCCCAGAATCCACATCAATATGGAACCAGTCGAAATCGACAAAGCCCTCCGTCTCCTCCTTGGCGTAGGCGAAAAGACCATATCTGTACCCCATGAAATCAGGCATATCATAGTTCATCTGCAGCTGCTCACCTATCTGAACCCAGTTTACATTGTCAATGCTGTAGTAAAAGTCTGCGATATCCTTCATGTCCCTGAAATCGCAGTGAATGCGAAGATAAATCTTATCCGCGTCCTTAAGCTCCTCCATAGCACAGCAGCGTCCCATGGCATCGTCCTTATTATCCGCCTTGCGCATCACAAGGTACTTCCTGCCGTTCTCCATAACCACGGCAACATAGCCGTACTGGCGCTGGAACACTGTAAGTCCTGCGGTCATTCCATCGGCCATGTTGGAAATATCCATAACCGTTGTGCCATCGCATACCGGACCCACTGTGCGGATTGTCAGGGTGTTGCGCGCAGTTCTGATACTTTCCGAAGTTCCCACAGGCTGTAAACGCAGATATCCCGGACGCTTTGTGAGGCTCCAGAAACGGTTATCAGGATTGTGGTTCCACTGCCACTGAAGCTTAAGATAGGAGCCATTAAGGTCATGCTCACCATCACCTACACAGGCGTCCTCCCTGTCATAGCAGCGATAGTCCGCAATACTGTTCTCAAAATCATCGTCCTCAACGAATTCCCCGACAGTCTCCTTCGTCCTAACAGGAAGCTCACTGATTACAGGCATTTTGTTGTACAGAAAAGGTGTGCCCTCCCCAAGATATGTACCGATTACCGGCCAGTCCTTAAGCTCTCCCTCCGTACCCCATTCCATAGGCGACAGCATAGGAATACGCCCCACTGAGCCTGTATCCTGGAAGATAAAGCAGTACCACTTTCCGTCCTCCGTGTCCACAATGCCGCCCTGCGCGATTCCGTTATTTTTCATATATACATTGTCATCCGCATCATAAAGATGTCCCACAAACACCTTCCTGCATGTCCAGTCACCCGCCGGTTCATCATCCCAGCGCCCAACTCCCGTAAGACTCCTGCTTCTCCAGCACAGCTCCTGTCTCTGCCACTGCTGCCCCTGAATCACGAAAATATAGTAATATCCGTTATGCTGGTACACATGGAAGCCCTCTCCCCATAAGCCCTGCTTAGGAGTTTCATAGTTGGTGTTGTGAAGCACAAACCTCTTGTCCCCATACTCAACAGTATGCTTGTCTATATCGACAAATAATTCCCTGTAATATATATCATGCGTTCCGATTCCATCTCCGCAGTCCTGTGAAAAGAAGATATATTTTCTTCCATCCGTCTCATCGAACAACATTCCGTTGTCATAACACATCTCCGGGAAGGTTGTGCGGTACCAAGGTCCTCTCTCAATATCTTCTGTCATAAAAATATATGTTTTCTGTGTGGAATTACATGTAAATGCTACAAAATACCATCCTGTAGCAGAATCCTGCCTGAGGCTTGCCGCCCATGAACCAATGGAATAGTCATCCTCCCCATTCTTCAGACAATATCTGTCCCCATCCTCAAGAATCTGATACACATAATTCACCGTCGCCCAGTGCACAAGGTCATACGATTTCATAATCGGCACTCCCGGTGACAAATGCATTGTCGTGCTTACCATGTAAAACGCCTGCCTGCCCTCCCTATCCTTAGAGCGTATGATATCCATATCCGGCACATCCGCGTAAATAATAGGATTGCGATAAATGTTCTCCTCATTCATATAGCTGCCCATACCCTTTCTACCGTTTTTTATTGTAGCCCCATGAAAAATATATATGGCACTGCGCCATCTTTTGTTTTAAATGTCGCAACACTCATAAATATATGCTATTATAATAAAATATACAGTCAAAAACAAGCAATTTAGCAATAACTGACTGCAATTTAGCAATAAGTGACTGCAATTTAGCAATAATTGACTGAAACCTTCCACATTTTTTTACGGGTATATATATAAAGGAATTGTGAAACGTACATTTGCAAAAATACACAACGTCCGTCTGTCACACTAAGTTTCGCAATTACCTTTTATATAGAAAAAGAAAGGAGGTATCACCATGACAGACCCGGAGATTGTTTCGCTATACTGGAAGCGCGATGAGAGCGCGATAAAACATACCCAGAGTAAATACAACGCCTATCTCACCAGGATTTCCTACAATATCCTCGCCAATTTGGAGGACTGCAGTGAAGCTGTCAATGACACCTATCTTGCCGCATGGAATTCCATGCCGGACAACAGACCGGAAGTCCTCTCGACATACCTTGGTAAGATAACAAGACAGCTCTCCATCGACATTTTCCGCAAAAGGAAAAGCAAAAAACGCGCCGGCTCGGAATATGCCATCTCATTTGATGAGCTTGAGGAGGTCATCGCTTCATCCGGTGAGCCTGAAAAGGAATTGGATTCCAAAATGCTGATAAGCACTATAAATAACTTTCTTCGCACGCTCCCCGAAGCTGAGAGGAATCTATTTATCGGAAGATATTACTATTTTGATTCGCTAAAATCTGTTGCCGGATATTGCAAAATGAGCGAGTCCAATGCGAAAACACTTCTTTTCCGCACCAGACAGAAGCTTAAGGCGTATCTTGTAAAGGAGGGTTTCATATATGAATAATGACAATCTGATTGACGCAATCGGCCATGTTGACGATGCTATGCTTGAATCGGTAAATAAACTCAGGACACGCAAAAATAAAAACCAAATCATCCGTATCCTAGGCGGACTTGTGGCTGCCGGTCTGATATTTGGAATATCTCTGTCCGTTGGTATCCATAACAGAATATCGAAGGCTTCCGACACCACAATAGTCAACATCGGCGGCATTGAGCGCCGCTACAAGGCAGACATCTCAGTACTGCCCAGTGAGCTTGGAATTACCTACAGGTGGGAGGACCGCACTGTAGCTGAGCAATACAGCCGGTTGGACATAAACGATGGCGATTTCACCACAGCATGCAGTGAAATAGACGCTTCAAAGCTTGATAAATCAATCGGCGTATACACTGCCTCCGGCTACGATGACTATACCGGCACGGAATACACCCGTCCTGTAAATGTATACTCTGTAAGAGGTATCTCCGAAGATAGAATCGTTGCAGCGGAATTGGATTCTAAATACTACATTTACAAGAATAACACCTACAACCCACCCGGGAACCTTGGACAATTATTTGATGAGGCGAATCTGTGGGAGAACCTTAAGCTTGATTATTTCTACGATACCAAAGATTATATTGAAAATGGAAGTTACAGCCTTAATGGCTCCGGATATATATTGGAGGTTCTTTCAGAATGTAAGGATGCCGGATATGCCGGGAATGACAGCCAGACATTCGATTATAAAAATCGCATTGATTTTTCAATCACCTTGGATGACCTTGGGGTCTATATGCGTGGCCTGCAAATCAATTCGGAGGGCTATCTCCTGACGAACATCTTCGATTATGGATATATCTACAATATAGGTGCCGAAGCCGCTAAAAAGATAATAGCTTACGCAGAAAAGAATGGAACCCCTGCAGCCCCTAAGCCATACTGCTATTATCTTTCCGGAATCGTGACCGAGTTAACCGAAGATTATCTTATCATAGATGATTCCATAAAATGTGCAGATGCCTCAGACGGAATACTCTTTAAGATACCTCTCGATGACATACATGCCAGCAGAGGCGTAAAATACCGCGATATTAACATCGGCGACATAGCCGTTGTCAGCTTCCGCGGCAACGTAGACACGCAGGCAGACAATACAGTCACAGGTATAGTCGAAATCGATAAGGGCAAGCTCTACAATGGCAATATTCTCGTGGATGAATAAGCCTTGGGACAGGGACCAGACCCCGTGTCCC
>DNFT01000043.1 GCA_003486385.1 Eubacterium sp.
GTGTATAACGTATTATATTTATAGCTCATGTTTTGACCCCGGCATCATAATTTTTAAATTATATATTTGTGGTGAAGCTGCAGATGATGGTTGAATTGGGGGAATTATTGCAATGAATATTATACTATGTGATGATGAAAGAAATTTTGCCGAAGCTCTTCGGGAAGAAATAAAGAACTTTTTTGACAATAAATCCATGCAGGTTAATATTACATGGTATGGTAGTGGGGAGGAGCTTTTAAAAGCTTTTGAAGGGGAGAAATCGGATGTAGACCTCCTGTTTATGGATATTGACCTTGGTGCGTACGATGGGGTATCGATAGTAAGGGGATTTCGGGAACAAGGCAAGAGCTTTCCGGTTATTTTTTTATCGGCTATGGAGGACAGAGTGTTAGATGGCTTTGAAGTAAAAGCTTTTTATTTTCTTTATAAAAAAGATTACAAAAACAGGCTGCATGAGATTCTGGAAAAATATCTCAATGAATATGTATATGCAGGACGCATAATGGTCAAGGATAAGGATACAGTGAATGTAATCTATATGAATAAAATATATTGGGTGGAGTCCGAAGATAGGGAAACTGTTTTACATACGGAAACGGGGGAAATGCACGCAGCAGAACCAATGCATAGCTTTGCGAAAAAGCTTGATAAAGAGATATTTGCAGAGGTATATCACTGCATTTATGTCAATGTGGATTATGTGTGCAGAGTAGATGCCGACAGCCTGTTGCTGGACAATGGAGTGGTTATACCGGTGAGCAGAAGAAAACGAAAGGAAGTTATGACTGCGGTAATGAAGAGGCTGGTGACAAGATGAGAAACAGGAAAGCTTTTTTTGCGGTTCAGGGAAGTATAATTTTGGGATTCATAATACTTAATGTGCTTATTTTTTATATGGTTAACTGTAACGGAGAGTATCTGCAGAGCCGTGATGTGTGGGGGAATACACAGACTATTTTGAAGTCTGATTTGAAAAGCCGCCAGAAGCTGATTAACGAATTTTCACAAAATACAGCAACGGCGGTTGAAAATATTGATGGGATACTGGCTCAGATTGAAAAGAATGAACAACTGGAAAAAGAAAAGGCAAGAAAAAACAGATACAAAAAAGAAAACGATAAGGAAATTAAAACAACTATTACAATAGGTATTACTGAAAAGAAGGAAAATTACCTTGTGGTCAGGAATATATTTTCAGAGGCTGAAGTTTATGGTGCTGATATACAGAGTATAGGAGATAAGGCAGAAAAAATGTCCGAGACGGCTCTGTACAGTTCGGGCTGGTATCGGAATAATATCGTCAAAAGTGAGAGGGATTATTATGGGCTTAACTATGTGAATATCACCCCTATGCAGGACGAGGCGTGGAATGCATTGATTGATTTCAGGGTTACTGATTTGTTGGCATGCGGAATGGCTGTGGTAGTAGCAGTTATATTGTTTTTCTTATTACAGAATCAGGCGGAGGGGATGATTTTTACAACCGGGGATGTTGTTGCAAAAGGTAGTGCTATTTTACTTGCCGGATTTGTGGGATTATATGGAAGCAATCTTATGCTGAAAGACTTTTATCTGGAACAGAACATGTTCAATGTTAGTATACAGTCATTACAGTCCTTCAGAGATTGTCATTATATACTTACAGTCGGCGGATTCTTTATAATATGGTTATTGATAAAGCTATCGGCATGTCTGCTCGTCTTTATGACTATATTATGCATTGTGTCACATAGCGGAAAAAAGAGAATATTTATCGGAATGGCAGTTCTTGCTGTTGTAGTTACTGAGTATATATTTGCCGGATATGTCGGAGAGAAGCCTTTATTTGTATTTTTAAGGGAAATCAATCTGTTCTCAGCATTTACGCCGGAACGTTTTTTTAACAGATATCTAAATTTGAATATTGCGGGAAATGCATACTCAAGGCTGACTTTTTTCATGGTGTTGTGGTGTTTCGTGTTTGTAACTGTTCTGTTAGTATGTGTCCGAAGGATAAAAATGTATCAGAAGCTGGTTATGGCTGATGTGCAGAAAAATTATGATGAGGAAATCAATCGTCAGTATTTAGAGACCAGAAGACTATGGCATGATTTTCAGAACCATCTGCTGGCAATACAGGCGATGACAGAGAATGGTGACAGGGAGGGGGCGGACCGTTATATAAAGGATTTGAGCGAAAGCATAAGCACCGATAAGCTTGCAGCTAAGACAGGATATAATCCGGTCGACCTTCTGTTGTATAAGAAACAGGTACAGGCGGCAGAACAGGAGGCGAAGATTAAACTTGTAATACAATGCGAATTGTGCGGGATGAATTTCACAGGATATGATTTGTGCAGTGTGATAGGAAATCTGCTTGATAATGCGTTAGAAGCGGTTAAAGCCGTTTCGAGTGAGGAACGAATAATAGAATTGAACCTTAAAAGACAGCAGGGAATGCTTTTTATATCCTGTAAAAATCCATACAAGGGTGAGATAAAAACCGAGAATGGAAGGTTGATTACTTCTAAGAATGATAAGAAAAATCACGGAATTGGTATTTCATCTATAGAACAGGTATGTCAAAAATATCAGGGAACTATGGAAATACAGACAGATAACGAGGTGTTTCATGTGTTGGTATTACTGGTGGAAGATAAGAATTGCCGGTTGGGTAAAATTGAATAAAACATAATGAAGATTAAAGCTCTGAAGTTTTGTCACGAAAATTATTTCTGAAATAAATTTATATAAAAAAATATTTTCTGCAACAAAACTTAATTTTCTCCGAGTAGATAGGTGAAGGACACATTGGTTGATTGTGATTCGCAGTCAACTGCAGAGGTCTTTGAGGGAGGTGAACGGATGGAGGATAATAACATTGTTGAATTATTTTGGAGCAGGAGCGAGAGTGCAATCGCTGAAACTGAACTGAAATATGGGAAGTATCTGCACAGCATTTCGTACCGGATTCTTACAGATACGGAGGATGCAAGGGAGTGTGTCAATGATACTTACAATGATGCATGGCAGTCGATGCCGCCTCATCGCCCTATGGTTCTTTCCACCTTTTTAGGGAAGATTACACGACGCATATCTATCGACAGATGGAGGATGAGAAACGCCCAAAAGCGTGGCGGGGGCGAGGTGGTTCTTGTTCTTGATGAACTGGAGGATTGCGTTTCGGGTTCTGACAGCGTAGAAGGTGAAATGGAGCGCAGGGAGCTGGCTGAGCTGCTGGATTCATTTTTAGGGACATTGGCAGACACAGAGCGCAGGGTATTTCTTTGCAGGTACTGGTATATGGATTCGATTCAGACTATTGCGAAGCAGTCTGGCTTTTCACAGAGTAAGGTCACATCTATGCTGCATAGGACGAGAGGAAAACTGAGGACTATGCTTGAAAAGGAGGGCTATTGATGAAATCCAACGATTTACTTGACGCTATCGGTGAAGTGTCTGATGAGTATATTGCAGACGCGGAAAATGTAAAGAAAAGGAGAATGCCGCGGTGGGCAAGATGGTCATGCGCGGCAGCAGCATGCCTTGTCGCTGTGGCAGGGATTGGAGGAGTGCTGTTAATAAGAGGCGGAATAGATGGTGGCTCTGCCGGAGGCTCGGGTCATGAGGGTGGCAGCAGCTTCATGCGCTATGCAGGTCCGGTATTTCCGATGACCTTGCTTGAGAGTAACCCGGAGATTTCTGCTGAGCGCGATATCACGATGGATTTTGCACCATGGGTTCCGGTATGGGTTTCCAATGAGGAGGAAGCAGCTTCGTACCCATTGGAGAGCGACAGACAGGAGATTCTGGATAACTATAACGAATGGTATCCGGAAGGCGGATATTACCGGTCCTCAGGCAATATTATAGTGAAGGATTCTTATATTCTGGAAAACACAAGTGCACAGAATCAGACAGTTCATGTGCTCTACCCATTTGTTTCCAGCCTGAAGGATCTGGATAATAATATTCCGTCGTTGACCATGAACGGAGAGGCACTTGGGACAACGCTTCATGCGGGCAGCTATGCAGGAGACTTTGAGGGCGCATGGGGCGGCAGCTCAAAGGAGTTAGAAGAAGGGAGCGTGAATCTGTCATATATTGAGAACTGGGAAGGCTACAGAAGCCTTCTTTCGGATGGAACTTATATGGACAGGGCATTGGGAGACTTTGTAAATCTCAGCGATATTCCTGTGACGGTTTATGAGTTTAGCGATGCATGGGGGACACCGGAGAATGATAAAGCGGGGGTTACAAATCCTACTATCCGCGTTATGTTTGACCTTGACTATGAAAAGACTCAGGTATTGTCCTATGGTTTTAACGGAAGCCTGTGGGATGGGGAGAATGGTATTATGGGGAAGCAATTTTCCATACGCCGACAGGGAGAATCAGACTATGGAAGTCCTTATTATATCATTGTTGTCGGAGAGGATATACAGAATGTCGAATATAAAGGATATGTAACCGGCGGCTGGAATACGGAGAAAACAATCGATGCCGGCATGACAATTTCAAGAAGGGAGTCGAATCTGGAGGAGGCACTGAGAGTGGTTGCGGAGTCCGGATACAGGACTGCTTTTGAGATGGGATACTTCGAGAGCGATTACGATTATGGATTCGAGTTGTATTTTGGCTTGTTAAAAGAGCATTTGATGGCATACAGTTCACTCTCCGGGAACGGAGTGCAGCGCTATGAGGATGGTGCGATTGAAAATATGGATGTGATTGGTGTGTCGCGCGTGTTCTGGCTGGAGGCGGAGGTCACAATTCCTGCCGGCAGCTATGCCACGGTTGAAGCAGTGTCCGAGAAAGAACCGAGCTATGATTTCTATTGCTCAAATACGGCGAACAGGAAGATTAGCGGATATGATATGGTGACAAGGCTTGGAAGCAATCTGATATTTACGGAGCAGACAGCGAGCTTAGAGGACAGAGGGCGGATTGAGATTGTACGGCAGAATTTCGGGTTCGATATTGAAAACGGAGTTAATGAAGTGGAGCTTGACATGGAAGAGCCGCATTATTATCTGGAAGTAAGGGCAATTGACACTGAATAAAGCTTAGTCCGGAAGCTATTTGTATGGAATGTTTCAGACCGGTAAAAAAATTGATGAATAACCACTTGTGCAGGTATAATGACCACTTCTGCACAGGTGGTTGTTTTTATTTCAGGGTAATATATAATGAGCTTAAGGTCGACTTAAGAGTATCAGTACACATCAGAAAATTAAAGAAATGGAGAGGGTTTATGGGAGGTATAAAAAAACTTGGAATTATAACTGTAATGGTGTTGCTTTTATGCAGTGGATGTGGCAAAAAAGCATTGCCTGTTGAGGATTATGTGAGCAGCAATCCTGCAAAGGTAATTTATAATGCAGTAATGAAGACGGACACAGGGTATTATTACGGCAGCAGCGAAAAGAAAATGTCAATACATTATTATGACGTGGGAAGCGGCCAGAATATTTTTCTGTGCAGCAAGCCGGAGTGTCGTCATAATGGCGATGCATTTTGTACTGCAACCAGTGATAAATACTTTGTTGACACAATGTGTATGTATGGTGGAGAGCTGTATTTGAATGTAGTGGAAGAAACGGACACAGAATATCAGTACAAGCTTCTCAAGGTAGCTGCGGACGGAACGAAGCTGACAGAGCTTGTGACATATATGACTGTAAATAATACATCCGTTGTCCCGGTTACAGGGAGCAGGCTGGTAATACACAGGGGATATGCAGTTATGTCTTATATAATATGTAATAAAGACAACATGGATATTGGGGAAAGAGGCCTTATTTTATATAATATGGCAGATGGAAAAATCACCTATATTAATAAAAGTGAGTTTTCGGACTACTCATTTACTCGTTATGATGTGGACGCACATGACGATTACATATATTATAATTTTTCAGAGGGACATAAAAACAGATTACACAGATTTTCATTGAAGGATAAGTCTGATGAAACCTTGGAATTTTTAATAAACTACAATAAAACATATACGATATGGGATGATGATACGATATATTATTTACGCAAAGGAAATTCGCTTAATAAATACAAGATTTCTACCAAAGAAAATACGGAATATAAAAATTTTTTCAGAAAAAATTTTTCTTATATGTCCGAAAGCTGGGGGGAATGTGAGGCTGATGAGAATTTTGAGCCTGATAGTTTAGTCACGGATGGAAAATATTTGTATGTAACTGATGGGGCATATTTTAGCACCTATACCTGTGAAATAGATTGTATTATGGCAGATGATACTGAGCAGCAGATGCTAGAACGGAATAAGTCCAGAATTTTTGTATATGATAAGGATTTGCAGCAGGTGGCTGTGGTGGTTATTGAAACAGATAAATATTTAGGCTACAAAGATTATTTTTCGCTCGCTATTTTAGATGGAATGGTTTATCTACAGACTCCAAAGAAAATGTTTGCATGTACGGTTGAGGAGTTTGTAGAAGGGGGAACACCACCGTTTAGAGAAATTTACAATAATGAGGTGGACATACCAAGTCTGAAGGATTCCGTACAATAAAATGTCTGTATTGTGAATTGCAAAGGAGGTAAGACTGATGGATAGTAATTTTTCTACATTGGAAATCGTGGAACTTACAAAGCAGTACGGCACATTTACGGCGTTGGACCACCTTACCGTGAGCTTTGATAAAGGAGTATATGGTCTTTTAGGACCTAACGGGGCTGGTAAATCCACCTTTTTAAATCTTGTGACCGATAACCTGCAAAGAACCGGTGGAAGCATTCTATATAATGGAAATGATATTTCTAAGCTTGGAGCAGCATACAGAAGAAAAATCGGTTACACTCCGCAGGTAAGGGGAATGTATGAGGATTTTACGGCGCGGGATTTTCTACATTACATAGGAGCACTTAAGGGGATGAAAGGCTCAGAATGTAAGAAACAGACGGAACAGTTTTTGGAAATAGTGAATCTTTCAAAGGACGCACATCACCGGATTGGTTCTTTTTCTGGCGGAATGAAGCAGCGTACTTTGATTGCGGCTGCTATGCTTGATGAGCCGGAGATTCTTTTCCTTGATGAACCGACAGTTGGATTAGACCCGGAGGAGCGTTTCAGGCTGCGGAATTATATCGCGTCTCTTGGAAAGGAACGCACAGTCATTCTTGCCACGCATATAGTTGGAGATATAGAGAGCATTGCCGGAAAGGTGCTTTTGTTAATGAATGGAAGGCTGTGCAGGTTTGACAGTCCTGCTGTGCTTATAAAGGAGCTTGAGGCTGAAGCTGCCGGGGGAGGAGAAACAGAGCTGCTTGTACGTGAAGCCTGTGGAAAAACATCCGGACTTGGTCTTGAGGATGTATACCTTTACTATGCTTTAAAACAGAGACAGAAAAATAAATAGGGGGTGTATTCTGTGCATGAGCTTTTACGCGTTGTTTTAAATAGAAGAACATTGCTCTTGTTCTTTTTGGCACTTTTCTTAAATATCACCTTCTGTATATATCAATGTAATGACAGTAAGGATATAACACTGATGGGTGGGGATTTGCGGCAGTATATTGACAGCTACCCCGGATACCTTGAACAGACACAGCAGAATGTCACATTGCTTCAAGGCTTGTCGCTTTATGGAAAGGTAGATAGTTTCGCATTAAGAAATATACAAAAGACCTCCAAGGATTATGGAAAACTGACGGACATTCAGATTGCCGAGGGTGAAAATCGTGGCATCACAATATATTCAAGATTTAAACTCACGCATTTTTTGATGCTTGGATTTGCAATCTATCTTGTGATTCAATTTACCCATGAGCAGAAAAAAGGACTTGATCTTCTTGTAAGAACCACCGCTTACGGAAGAAATGTGCTTTTGCTTAACAGAATTGCAATATTATGTATATGCATGCTTGCGGAGGCTTTTGTGCTGTATGGAAGCAATATGGCTGTGGTTTCGGTTATTTATCCCGGAGCAGAGTTAAACAGGTCAATACAGTCTGTTCCTGATTTTATGAAATGTATGTACGAAATAAACATAGGGCAGTTTTTGGTAGGAGATATTTTATTTAAGGCTTTGGCGGCTGCGCTTGCAGGAATGTTATTTCTGGCATTGTCCGTATTGCTTCCTTTAACTGCGGCAATGGCTTTATTTATTGTGATTATGGCATCAGAGTACATATTATATCTTACAATTATTCCTACATCCGCTTTTTCATGGCTTAAATATCTGAATATATGTGCGGTTTTGTTTGGAAGAGAGGGCTTTATAAATTACCTTAATCTAAATTTTTTTGGATATCCGGTGGAGCTTAACCTCATGCAGCTTGGAATGTGCATGGTATTTATGATTTTTCTTGCAACGGGGAGTCTGTTCGTCTGTCGCAGGACAAGGAAAAGCACCAAGGGCAGGTTACTTATGTGGATTGACAGACTTTTCGCCTGGTCCAGCAGGCACAGAACCTGTCCACCCGGCGTTGTATGGGAGCTGCGAAAGATACTGTTCTATCAGAAGGGACTGATAATTCTTGTTCTGGCAGGTTATCTTGCATATTCATCCGCCATGGAATATCGTTATGCCGACCTTAGAAATCCTTATGAGATGATGTGGTATGAGCAGTTTTCCGGTCCGTTGGATGATGAAAAAATGCAGGATATGTACAAGGAGCAGTCAAAGCTGGAGCGCCGCATGGCATGGCTTACAAAGGAATGCGACAGACTTTCCGATTCAATTGTCCAATATTTTGATGACCCACATCAGATGCAGATAATTTCCGTTTATCTTTCAAATTATAAATCTGAAATAGATGAACTTGAGAAAAAGCTTGCAGGAATCAGCAAAGTGATTTCACAGGCTGAGAGTGAAATGGAATATATGAAAAGAACCGGAAAACAGCTATGGCTGCTTGAGCCGTATACATATTATCTGCTGCTTAAGAATGACTACAGAACATACCAGAGAAACAGGATGTACATTCTTATTGCTGTTATTACTGCATTTTCAGGATGTATGGCTTACGAGAATAAATCACATATGGAACCAACACTTCACACGCTGTATAAGGGGAGAAATACTGTTGTGAACAAGCTTATAATAGTTGCGTTGTTTTCGGCGCTTACTGCATTGGGGATACATATGATACAGTTTATCCAGATAGGAAGGGCATTTCCCTATCATGCTATGAATTATCCCGTGCAGAGCATAGAGTTTTTGAGGGAGTTTAGTTTAGATATAAGTATACGTGGATATCTGTGCCTGCTGTACGGGTGGAGATGTCTGTATGCCGCAGTAGTGGGAATACTTGTAGCAGGCATAAGCTATCTGACAAAGGATAGGGTGACAAGTCTTGCTGTGGGGGCAGCAGGACTGATAATGCCTGTGTTTATCGTATCCTTGCTGTAGTAAATTATATGCCATTGGTCTGAAATGGGACAGTGGTGTCAGACCCCTGTCCCACTAACGGATATGATATGGTGACAGGGCTTGGAAGCAATCTGATATTTACCAGGCAGACAGCGAGCTTAGAGGACAGAGGGCAGATTGAGATTGTACGGCAGAATTTTGGGTTTGATATTGAAAACTGAGTTAATGAAGTGGAGCTTGACATGGAAGAGCCGCATTATTATCTGGAGGTTAAGCCCGCCGCTGAATGATTGCATTGTTTCATATGGAAATGTTCTATATAGATAATTGTACAAGTAATTGTTTAGCAGTATATTTAAGTTTTGTAATTGCTTATTTTTTATATCGTGAGAGGAAGTAAGTATTTTATTTTAGAAAGCTGAAAAGATAAAAGAAGATAGGACAGCCTGCTGTCCTATTTTTCTTGACAAACTGGTTTATCTAGAGTAAACTTACGACATAAGGTTTATTAAGAATAAACCAAGAGAGGAGGTATTCTATGAAGGAGATAGAATTAGGAGAGGTGCAGGCTGCGTTCGCGGACATTATCTGGGCAAATGAGCCGGTCGGTTCGGGAGAGCTGGTAAAGTTATGTGAGAACCGGTTTAACTGGAAGAAGCCGACTACATACACGGTGCTCAGGAAGCTGTGCGAGAAGGGTCTGTTTAAAAATGATGATGGGATTGTCACGTCCTTGATTTCAAAGGAGGAGTTCAATGCCTCTAAGAGCGAGAAGTTCGTTCAGGAGACCTATGCTGGTTCACTGCCCGCGTTTATTGCGGCATTCATGTCGCATAAGAAGCTAAGCAGTGGGGATATAGATGAGATTCAGAAAATGATTGATAAATACAGGGAGGGCTGAGGATATGTATGAAATCTTTACAAAAATGCTGAATATGAGCCTTTCGGCGGGAATCCTTGTAATTGTGGTTGTTTTTCTGAGAATTTTTTTAAGGAATGTACCTAAAAAATATATATGTGTTCTGTGGGCGTTGGTGGCTATAAGCTTGGTATGTCCGGTGAATATACCAAGCCCGATGTCGGTATTTAATTTATTAGGCGGCAATAACGGTGCGGACGGTAAGGTGGAATACTTCCGGTACAATGAGAAAACCGAAAAACCGAAGCTGAGCTTTGCGGTTCCGGCGATTGTGGACGATAATGCCTCACCGGACAGTATAACTGTAGGACTGCACACATCGTCTGTGTATCTTCCGGCAATTGTGCATATCTGGATATCGGGTGCCGCTGTTATGCTGCTGTATTCCGCCATCAGCTATCTGTATTTGAAAAGACAGGTTGCAGCCTCCATTCCGGGAAAGGATAACGTGTATATATGCGATGAGATAAAGAACCCGTTTATTCTGGGGATTGTTTCCCCGCGTGTGTATCTTCCGTCCGGGATGAGTGAAGATGTGCGCCAGAATGTGATTGCGCATGAGAGGGCACACCTAAAAAGGCGGGACAATCTGTGGAAACCGTTTGGATATATTCTTCTTGCTGTGTACTGGTTCAATCCTGTTATGTGGGCTGCCTATGTTCTATTTTGCAGGGATATCGAAGCGGCATGTGATGAGAGGGTGATTCAGAATATGGATAAAGATGGCAGGATAGGCTATTCAGAAGCACTGCTGGCTTGCGCAGTTCACAGGATTAGGATAACGGTGTGCCCTCTGGCATTTGGCGAAAATGCCGTGAAGGGGAGAGTGAGGCGTGTTTTAAATTACAGAAAGCCCGGATTCTGGGTTGGAATATTGTCGGGTGCTGTGTGCATTGCGGCCGCATTAGTATTTTTGACAAGTCCATCGGGGGTTAAGGCTGGGGAGAAGGACAGATTGAGGGATATAGAGATTGACTATGGGGAATCGTACATCTACAGCAGGCAGGATATGGACGAAGCTATTGAAGTAATTATAGGTGAGTTTAGTACGTGGGAGGGCTGTGAGCTGCACAGTATCGCATACTCTTCGGATGAATTCTGCAATGATTCCAATATTGCATGGATGAACGAGCTGGAAGAAGCCGATGACGCCGGAAAACGGGAAGATTTTACGCAGTGCATTATGTTTACAGGCAGCTTTCATACTCCTAAGTACAATGCCGGTGCATGGAACCCGGACGAGGAATACACAGACTGGCAGTGGTGGCTTGCACGTTCGGAGAGCGGACAGTGGAAGCTTATGACCAGCGGATACTAGTGGGACAGTGGTGTCAGACCCCTGTCCCACTATAGGCAAAAACTATAACAAACTCTAGGTAAAATCTATTTGATAATTTGGAGCATACAATGTATAATCGCTTTTACAGTCAGAAGATAATCATATTAAAGGAGTGGGAATTGACTGCAAAAGGCTTGCACAATCAGAAAGGTAAGAAATAGGATTGCGAATGCCCGCTTTACTATACGTTAGACAAATGGAGCAAATATAAATAAAAGAACTGGAAAGCGATGATTTTATGATAGAAATTAAGAATCTTAACAAAACCTATCATCTGAAATCCGGTGATGTCGAGGCGGCGAAGAACGTCTCACTCACGATTGATGATGGTGAAATATACGGAATTATAGGTTATTCAGGTGCGGGCAAGTCAACGCTTGTTCGCTGTGTCAATCTTCTTGAGGTTCCTGATTCCGGAGAGATAAATGTAAACGGAGTTCAGCTCACAAGAATGGAGAGCACGCCTAAGGGCGAGGTCTTAAGGAAGGTTAGCGACAAAGAGTTAAACCGTGCAAGGAAGGGGATTGGAATGATATTCCAGCATTTTAACCTTCTTGACAGAAGCACGGTATTTGACAATATAGCATATCCGCTCAAGTATTCAGGGAAGAGCAAAACACAGATAAGGGAGAGAGTGCATGAGCTTTTGGAGCTTGTCGACTTAAAGGATAAGGAGAATGTGTATCCATCACAGCTATCCGGAGGACAGAAGCAGAGAGTTGCCATCGCGCGTGCTCTTGCTAACAATCCCGGTGTGCTTTTGTCCGATGAGGCAACAAGTGCACTTGATCCGGAGGCAACGGAGTCTATTTTAAACCTTTTGAAGAAGCTTAATAAGCAGCTTGGACTTACAATCGTCCTCATAACACATGAGATGACGGTCATCAAGACGATATGCAGCAAGGTGGCAGTCATGGAGAATGGTGCGGTTGTGGAGCAGGGAGATGTCTATGATATATTTGCACATCCAAAGCAGCCTGTCACGAAAAAATTTATCAACACGGTTTCAAATCTCTCCAAGATTAACAGGATGATTGCCGAGAATGTGCCGCTTGTGCAGCTCTCCGGGAATGACAAGCTTGTAAAGCTGATATTTGAAAATGACTGTACGGGTGAGGCTGTTATTTCGGATATTTCCAAGAGGTTTGACATCAAGGTGAACATTGTCCTTGCCAATGTCGAGATGATAGGTGACCGACCGCTTGGAGGAATAATCGTAATTTTTAAGGGAAGCGATGCGGCGATGGACGATGCCTTTAAGTATCTTGAGAAGATTAAGGTCGGAACGGAGGTATTAGCATGAGCGTTTTTTTTGAAAAAATAATGCCTAATGTCGTGGCGTACTGGGACAGGTTCACGACGAGCTGTGGGCAGACCCTGCAGATGTTCGCGATTGCGGGTGTGTTTACTTTCATATTCGGACTTATATTTGGCGTGATACTCACGGTTACAAAGCGCGATGGGATAAGACAGAATCTTGTCATCTACTATATTGTGGATATATTCACGAATGTGTTCAGGTCGATACCTTTTATCATCCTGCTGATATTCCTTATACCATTTACAAGAGCGCTTGTGGGAACGGCGATAGGTGTAAAGGGTGCTGTGGTTCCGCTTATATTCGGTGCGGTTCCGTTTTTTACAAGACAGGTTGAGACTGCACTTGCCAATGTATCTTATGGTAAGATTGAGGCGGCAAGAAGTATGGGAAGCACAACAATGGGGCTGATATTCAGAATATATCTCCATGAGGCGGTTCCTGAGCTTATCAGGGTGACAACGATAACGGCGATAAGCCTTATCGGTCTTACGACAATGGCGGGTGCCGTGGGTGCGGGCGGAATAGGAAGCTTTGCAATCAATTACGGTCAGAACCTCAATCATCAGGACATTGTAAACGTGTGCGTTGTTTTGCTCCTTGCATTCGTGTGTGTCCTGCAGACATTAGGTAATTTCTTCTCTAAGAAGACAACCAATAGAGAACTGATTACAAGGGGAGAAAAATAGGAGGATTTTCTCCTGAAAAAACAGCACAGATTAAGCTGTGCGGAAAAGAGGAAAAGTATGAAAAAGAATTTTATTAAAAAGGCAGCCACTGCATTGCTGCTTGTGAGCACACTTGCACTCAGCGCATGCGGAAAGAAGGCAGCTGGGCCTGTAAAGATCGGTGTTCCTGATGATGGAACGAACCAGTCGAGAGCTATCAAGCTTCTTGAGACAGCAGGACTTATCGAGGTAGACCCTGCGGCAGGTTATACGCCGGAGCTTAAGGATGTTACTAAGTACATCTACAATATCGAGATTGTTCCTACAACAGCCAATACGCTTACATCTACACTCGGGGATTACGGTGCAAGCACAATCAACGGTACTTATGCAATTCCTTACGGACTTGTTCCCTCCAAGGATGCGCTCATAATTGAGAAGCAGGACGAGAACGGCGATAATCCTTATGTCAACATTATCGCTGCAAGAACAGAGGATGCAGATAACGAAGTATATAAGACTATTGTCGATGCATTCCACACACAGACAGTTGCAGAGTTCCTCTTAGAGGCATACAAGGAAGCATATTTCCCTGCATTTGATTACAATGCGGATTATACAGCTGATGATAATTTTGTAAATGATATATTAAACTATAAGTCCTCAAAGGATGGAAAGACAGTTGTCAAGGTTGGTGTGTGCGGTTCATCCAATGACCACTGGCTTGCAGTACAGAAGGTACTTGACGATGAGAATGCGGGAATCTACATTGAGCTTGTGGCATTCGATGCATACAACCTTCCTAATGAGGCGCTCAACAACGGAGATATCGACCTCAATTCCTTCCAGCATAAGGCATATCTTAACAGTGATATGGCAGCGAACGGATACAATCTCACGGTTATAGGTGATACGCTTATGGCACCGCTGTCATTGTATTCCAATAAGGTTAACTCCCTTGACGCCCTGAAGGAGCTTGCAGGTCTTAAGGAAAAATAAGTTTTAAAATCAAAGCTTTGAAAATAAGTCGGTGCGGTGGGCGAATGTTCACTGCACTGGCTGTTTTAGGTTTACAGCTAAAATCCGAAAGGCTCATTGTGCGGGCTGATAGGAAATTTAATAGGAAAGTTAAAGCAGAGGAGAGAGAAGTATGAATGAGCTTGAAAAAGTTATATGCAATGATGTTATGGCAGACCATCAGTATGTTGTGGATTTGAGAAGATATTTCCACATGAACCCTGAGACGGCAAAGGAGGAGTTCGGCACCGCAAAGCGCATAGAGGAGGAGCTTGACAAGCTTGGAATTGAGCATAAGCGTGTCGGAGAGACGGGCGTATATGCAGAAATTAAAGGAAATCTTGCAGGGGATAAGACGATTGTGCTGAGGGCTGACATAGATGCACTTGATGTCGAGGAGGCACATGAATGTCCTTACAAGAGTACTATACCGGGGAAAATGCATGCCTGCGGACATGACGCTCATGCCGCTGCACTGGTGGGTGCGGCAAGAATATTAGCTGCCAATAAGGATAAGTTCGGTGGTACGGTACGTCTTACCTTCCAGCAGGGCGAGGAGATTGGCTATGGTGCAAGACTCTTTGTGGATGGCGGTTATCTTGACGGAGCGGACAGAACCTTCGGAATACATGTAAGCTCAGCTTATGATGTAGGAAAGGTTGTAGCTTCAGTCGGTCCTAACAATGCCAGTGTTGACTGGTTCAGGATATCCGTTCACGGAAAATCAGCACATGTGTCGACACCTCACCTTGGAGTGGATGCGCTTTACATCGCTAGTCAGATAGTTGTTGCGATACAGGCGCTTATAACAAGAAGAACCAATCCTCTTGAGAGCATTCTCATAGGTATAGGCAAGCTTGATGCCGGAACCGCTTATAATGTTGTGGCTGAGGAGGCTGCGATGGAGGGAACAATCCGTGTATTCTCACCGGAGCTTAGAAAGGCGACTAAGGAGAGAATAGAGCTTGTTGCTTCGTCTATAGCTGCGATGTACGGTGGGACTGTGTCTATAGAGTGGAAGGATTTCACATCACCGCTCATAAATGACGAGGAATCCACGCTTGAGGTGAGAAAGGTTCTCACATCTGTATTCGGCAAGGATAGCGTAGTTGAGAGCAGGACACCGTCACTTGGCGGGGATGATTTTGCCGAATATATCCTAAAGGTTCCGGGCTGCTACGCATTCGTCGGTTCGAGAAACCCTGAGGTGCCTGAGACAGGTGTGGCACACCACAATTCTCATTTTGATGTGGATGATGGAGCGCTCTCAGTTATGGTAAACCTTATGAGCAGTTATGCGATAGAGTTCCTGAACGGTGAAGTTTA
Source organism: Eubacterium sp. (assembly GCA_003486385.1). Classification (GTDB taxonomy): domain Bacteria; phylum Bacillota; class Clostridia; order Lachnospirales; family Lachnospiraceae; genus CAG-882. The sequence continues at coordinate 15,923 of DNFT01000043.1, forward strand.
ATAAAAAAATAACTTTATAAAGACCTGCACTATGGTATATAATGATATCATACATAGTGCAGGTCTTATGTATTTTTATAAGGTTATTGCGGAGCTTAATGTATGACAGCCGGACATAGTGCGTTTTTGTTGTTGGATTTGAGCTTTGAAATTATTCGTATATTATAATGAAGAGGAGATTGCAATGTCAAAAAAATATATTTCATGGAATGTAAACGGTCTTAGAGCCTGCCTTGACAAAGGCTTTATGGATTTTTTTGATAAGGTTGATGCCGATGCGGTATGCCTTCAGGAGATTAAGCTTTCGGAGGGACAGCTTGCATGGGACAAGCCGGGCTATCATGCATACTGGAACTATGCCAAAAAGAAAGGTTATTCGGGAACAGCGATATTCTCAAAGGAGGAGCCGCTGAGCGTTTACTACGATATGGGCATCGAGGAGCATGACAACGAAGGAAGAATAATCGCACTCGAATATGCGGATTATTATCTTGTCACGGTCTACACGCCGAATTCACAGAGAGGTCTTGAGAGGCTTGATTACAGAATGAAGTGGGAGGATGATTTCAGGGTCTATCTTAATAAGCTTCGCGAAAACAAGCCTGTCATCGTGTGCGGTGACATGAATGTGGCGCACAAGGAGATTGACCTTAAGAACCCTAAGAGCAACCGCAAGAATGCGGGCTTTACCGATAAGGAGAGGGGAAAGATGACAGAGCTTCTTGACAGCGGTTTTATAGATACATTCAGATATTTTTACCCGGATGTAACCGACAGATACTCATGGTGGTCATATATGTTCCATGCAAGAGAAAACAACGCAGGGTGGCGCATCGATTATTTTCTTGTATCTGAGGAGCTGAAGGACAGGCTGGTGAGTGCGGACATTCATCACAGCGTGATGGGCTCGGATCACTGTCCTGTTGAACTGGTGATAAAATAGCAAGGGGTGATTGCGAATGGATGCTGCAAATGAGAATTTAAATCTTTTAAACATGACAGAACAGGAAAAGATTATTCCGGCAGGAGAAAATGCAGAGACTGATAATCAGCCTGAACTTATGGATGAATCTGTTCAGGAAGCGATAAAGGAAAATGAACAGGAAGCCGTGCCTGAAATAACTGATGGTGAAGTCATTACACAGACTGAAAAGAAAAAGAAGGTCAGAACCCATGCTTCGCTTGCGAAAAATATCGTGTCACTTGTATTTTTTACACTTTCGCTTGTTTTTGGAATAACAGCAAGCACCCTGTTCCTTGTGCGTGAGTCATTGACAACTCAGTCGGTAAGTCAGTCTGTAAAAAATATGACATTGGGCGATACCGGCATTGGATTCTGGTTCGGACAACAGGGGCAGGATGTAACACTCGACGAATATATGACGGATGTGTTCAATTCCTCAGGTGTTGTGAGTGTACAGCAGAAGGACGTAAAGAAGCTTCTTGACAGTGCTTTTGTCAAGAATTTTGTGACTGACAGGTTGAATGGATATATATCAGACTTTATGTATGGCACAGGCGAGGGCAGCATAAATGTTGATGAGGTTATGAGTCTGCTAGGTGACAACTGGGCTGAGGTGAGTGTTAAACTTGGCATTGATAATGCCAAAGTAAAGGGAAAAACACAGGACGATATCAGGGCTGAGGTGCTTACAGGGGTATATAACAGACTTGTGCAGGATATACACTTTGGAAGCTTCACATTGTCAAAATTCAGAAAAGAGTTTCCTGTCATCATGAATGTGGCAAGCTCGCTTATTACATATCCTGCAATGCTTTCGATGGCGGCTGTGGCAGTACTTTTGTGGTTTATCATTTTATTTATGAACATAAGATACTGCGGAGGCTTCAGATATATCGGAAGATGCATGAGCCTTATTGGAATTGTCAATCTTGCCGCTGCGGGGGCGATGTATGTGCTTCCGGTAGTACTTAACGGAATATTTGGTCTGGGGTATGATTTTTATATATCGTTTATGAGCCTGCAGGTTATGCGTGCACTGTTCGCAGGCACAGGCTTCCTGGTGTGCGGAATTATAATCACTTTTTTTGGAAAGATGCTAAGGGCTGTGAGAAAGAGAATATTAAGGCGGAAATTGACATAATTTTGTCAGTATGGTACAATTTCACACGGAAAAGGAACAGATGGTGCGGGTAGTACATTTGCATATGCACTGTTTGGAAAAATATAAATCTAAAGGAGAATATTACAATGAGAAAGAAACCGGTTGTACTTATGGTACTTGATGGCTACGGACTTAGTGACCGTACAGAGGGAAATGCTATTGCACTTGCCAACACACCTGTTATGGACAAGCTTATGAAGGAGTGTCCTTTTGTAAAGGGAAATGCTTCAGGACTTGCGGTAGGACTTCCAGATGGACAGATGGGTAATTCCGAGGTTGGTCATATGAACATCGGTGCCGGACGTATCATATATCAGGATCTTACAAGAATAACAAAGGCAATCGAGGATGGCGATTTCTTCGAGAACAAGGCTCTCCTTGCTGCTATGGAGAACTGCAAGAAGAACAATTCAGACCTTCACCTGTGGGGACTTTTATCAGACGGTGGTGTTCATAGCCATATTTCACATGTATATGGACTTCTCGAGCTTGCCAAGAAGTGCGGAGTTGAGAAGGTGTATGTTCACGCTTTCTTAGACGGACGTGATACCCCTCCGGCATCAGGCAGGGATTATGTTGCCAAGCTTGAAGAAAAGATGGCAGAGATTGGCGTCGGCAAGGTAGCTTCACTTTCAGGTCGTTACTATGCAATGGACAGAGATAACAACTGGGACAGAGTTAAGAAAGCTTATGATTCACTCGTACTCGGAGAGGGCGTTAAGGCTGCAAGTGCTGTCAAGGCTATGGAGGATTCCTATGCTGAGGGCGTTACAGATGAGTTCGTAATTCCTACAGTAATCACAGATGAGGCAGGTAACCCATTATCAGTTGTAAAGGAGAACGATTCAGTTATCTTCTTCAACTTCCGTCCTGACCGTGCAAGGGAAATGACAAGAGCATTCTGCGATGACAAGTTCACAGGCTTTGACAGAAAGTTCATTCCTCTTACATTTGTATGCTTCAAGGATTATGATGAGACAATCCCTAACAAGCTTATCGCATTTGAGAACGGCAGCATCAAGAATACATTCGGTGAGTATATCGCAAGCAAGGGACTTAAGCAGCTTCGACTTGCCGAGACAGAGAAGTACGCACATGTCACATTCTTCTTCAACGGTGGTGTTGAGGAGCCTAATGTAGACGAGGCAAGACTTCTTGTAAACAGCCCTAAGGATGTAGCTACCTATGACCTCAAGCCGGAGATGAGTGCTCCTGAGGTTGGCATGGATCTCGTCGAGGCTATCAAGTCCGACAAGTACGATGTTATTATCATCAACTTCGCTAACCCTGACATGGTAGGACACACAGGTGTTATTCCGGCAGCAATCAAGGCTGTTGAGAGAGTAGACCAGCTTGTAGGTGATGCAGTTCAGGCAGTCAAGGACGTCGACGGTGTTCTCTTTATCTGTGCAGACCACGGAAACGCAGAGAAGATGATTGACTATGAGACAGGTAAGCCTCATACAGCACACACAACGAACCCTGTTCCGTTTATCCTTGTGAACGCTGACCCATCCTATAAGCTCAGAGAGGGCGGCTGCCTTGCCGATATCGCTCCTACACTTCTTGAGATTATGGGACTTCCTCAGCCTGCTGAGATGACAGGAAAGTCCCTCATAGTAAAATAAGGGATAACGGGTCAGCTTGGATAATTTTACAGGCTTAAAAGACAAGTTATAAAAATAATACTTGAAAAAGAGCACCGACTATGTTAAGATAGACAGAGTTGGTGCTCTTTTTGCGCAAAAGTAATCCGTGATGGTTTTAATAAAAGCAGCACTTATTGGTATATTTGCTTAGGAGGTGTGGATCATGGCAGTTTTGAAGATAATATTAACAGTGATTTTTGTGATTGATTGTATAGCTTTATCAGCAATAGTGTTACTTCAGGAGGGTAAGAGCGCAGGACTTGGTGCGATAAGCGGCGCTGCTGAGACTTACTGGGGCAGGAACAAGGGACGTTCAGTGGAAGGTAAGCTTGAAAAGTTTACTACCATCGCTGCAATAGCTTTCCTTGTAATTGCATTAGTACTTAATGTATTTTAACTACTGACACCCTTGCAGATAACACTGCGAGGGTGTTTTTGCGTAAATGTGTAATTTTGTGAACGCAGAATAAGCAATCCCCCGCTTCAAGTGTGTAGAACACTAAGCGGTGGGTAAGGGGGATGCGAACTGCGTTCATGAGCAGGCAGCGAAAGCGGATTGCGAAATGTCCGCTTTACTGAGGTATGTTGTGCGGCTTATCAGATACACGATTGTTTAGTGAAACATCTGATATAATTAAATGTTTATTGTATAGAACGGAGGGGAATATGGACGAATTATTTGAGCAGAGAAAAAAGATGATAGCGGAGCTGGTTCATGATGAACTGTATGTTCCGATGAAGATAAAGGAGCTTGCAATTTTCTTAAATGTTGCGAAGGAGGACAGGCATGAGCTTGAGCGCGTGCTTGACAGTCTTGTTTCGGAGGGAAAGCTGACAATCACGAAGAAGGGCAAGTACATGAAGCCTGACACGTCGCAGATAACAGGTGTGTTTGAGAGCCATCCCAACGGCTTCGGCTTCGTAACCATAGAAGGAGAACCGGATGACGTGTTCATACCGGCTAAATACACAGCAGGTGCACTTCACCATGACAGGGTCCAGATAGTCATAACCTGTGAGAAGTCACAGGGGAGAAGGCGTGAGGGAAGAGTCGTCAAGGTGTTAGAGCACGGGGCGGATCACCTTGTGGGCTACTATCAGAAGGCGAAGAGCTACGGCTTTGTAAGACCCGATGACCAGCATTTTCTAAAGGATATATATATACCCGCCGGGTGTGATATGGGTGCGGTCAATGGACATAAGGTGGTTGTGAAGATAACCAATTACGGCGATGACACACATAAGCCTGAGGGAAAGGTTATTGAGATTCTCGGACATGTCAACGATCCGGGAACAGACATAATGTCCGTTATCGCGGCATATGATATACCGGTGGAGTTCCCAAAGGAGGTCATGGACAGCCTTTCGGCAATTCCGGACAGCGTGGATTCCAAGGCAAGTGCTGGCAGGGTTGATTTCCGTAATTTACAGACGGTCACAATCGACGGTGAGGACGCGAAGGATCTTGATGATGCCATAAGCATTTCAAAAAATAAGGATGGCTATACTCTTGGCGTGCATATCGCGGATGTCAGCAACTATGTGACGGAGAATTCACCGCTTGACAAGGAGGCAAAAAGCAGGGGAACCAGCGTGTACCTTGTCGACAGGGTTATACCTATGCTTCCGCATAAGCTCTCTAACGGAATATGTTCACTCAACGAAGGAGTTGACAGACTGGCGTTAAGCTGTGTGATGGATATTGATTTTAAGGGAAATATAGTCGGACACAGAATATGTGAGTCGGTTATAAATGTTGACTGCCGCATGTCGTACACATCCGTGAAGAAGATACTTGTCGATGACGACGTAGAGGAGAAGGAAAGGTATTCCGACCTTGTCGATATGTTTTTCCTTATGAAGGAGCTGTCTGAGCTTCTAAGGAGCAGAAGAGAGAACAGAGGCTCAATAGACTTCGATTTTCCTGAGAGCAGGATTATTCTTGATAAAAATGGAAAACCTATAGATATCAAGCCTTATGAGCGAAATGTCGCCACAAGAATCATAGAGGACTTCATGCTCGCGGCAAATGAGACCGTGGCTGAGGATTTCTTCTGGCAGGAGCTTCCGTTCGTGTACAGAACGCATGATGACCCGGATCCGGAGAAGATAAGAAGCCTTGCGACATTCATAAACAACTTCGGATATTCAATCCGCATGGGTCAGGATTATGTCCACCCTAAGGAGCTGCAGAAGCTTCTTGCGTCCATACAGGATTCGCCTGAGGAGCCGCTCATATCAAGACTCACACTAAGAAGCATGAAGAGAGCGCAGTACTCGACGGAGTGCACCGGACATTTCGGATTATCCGCCAAGTATTACTGCCACTTCACATCGCCGATAAGAAGATATCCGGATCTCCAGATTCACAGGATTATCAAGGAGAATCTTCACGGTGGACTGACCGGAAGACGCATAGAGCATTATGAGCGTATTCTGCCCGAGGTAGCAAAGAATTCAAGCCTTATGGAGCGCAGAGCCGATGACGCGGAGCGTGACACCGATAAGCTCAAGAAGGTTGAGTACATGTCATCGCGTATCGGAAATATGTATGACGGAGTGATATCCGGAGTAACCGCCTATGGCTTCTATGTGGAGCTGCCTGATACCATAGAAGGAATGGTTCACATAAATACCTTGGAGGATGACTACTATATATTTGATGAGACACACTATGAGCTATACGGTGAAGTTACACATAAGACATATAAGCTGGGGCAGCAGGTGACTGTTGAGGTTGTGGGAACGGATAAGCTTATGAGAACCATTGATTTTGAGGTTGTGCAGAAGTGATATGCTATTATTTGGGTTATAGGAATAAAACGCCTGGTATTTAAAATACTTAGTGTTTAAAGTGCATAATATTTAAAGTATTTTGAATTTAAAGTGCATAGTATTTAAAGTATTTTGAATTTAAAATGCATAATATTTAAAGTGTTTTGTGTTTAAAATGCTCAGTATTTAAAATGTATTGTATTTGAAAACATAAACTGTTAGTTTAATTTCAAAATATCCATTGCAAAAAGCTTGGTTCATGTGGTATAATTCCGATTGTTGACGAAAGGAAAGAAAACTATGGGCGATAAAGATAATTACAAGTTAATAGCGAACAATAAAAAAGCCTACTTTGATTACTTTATCGAGGATACATGGGAGGCAGGTATAGCACTCCACGGAACTGAGGTCAAGTCAGTCCGCATGGGAAAGTGCAGTATCAAGGAAGCTTTCATCCGTGTCGAGGATGGAGAGGTGTTTGTCTACAACATGCACATCAGTCCTTATGAGAAGGGCAACATTTTTAACAAGGATCCGCTCCGCGTTAAGAAGCTTCTTCTTCACAGACATGAGGTCAACAAGATTCTGGGTGAGGTGACCCAGAAGGGTTATACCCTTGTGCCGCTTCAGGTTTATCTAAAGGGTAGTCTTGTCAAGGTTCAGGTTGGACTTGGACGCGGCAAGAAGCTCTATGATAAGAGAGATACTATTGCCAAGAAAGATCAGCGAAGAGAAGCTGAGAAGGATTTTAAGATTAAGAATCTCTACTAAAATATATCATATACATCGGTGATGGACCTGGATAATGTTTTGGAAAGGTCTGTCAAGAGCTGATCAGAGCTATGCTCTGTCTGCTATATATCCGGGGTAGTAAAGGTTTCGACGGGCTATTTGAAGTCGGAGAAGCAAGCCGCACGGTCATGCGTCAAATGCCAAAATTAAAATTAAACGCTGAAGATAATTTAGCAGTTGCAGCGTAAGCTGTGACAAAAGCTGCCCTTGATGGCAGCCGTTCGACCTAGCGCACCTACACGTTAGCAATCGGGCGTCGACTCTGTAGGAAACGACACGGGCAAAGCTTTGAACCCGCGGGCGTATTATGAAGCTACTGAAGTGCATATCCTGTTAACCGGAGCTGCATGGAGGGAACGGAAGCTGCTTAGCAGTTTCAAAAAGATTAACTAAGCTTGTAGAAGGACGAGGGATAGTGGTTCGGACACGGGTTCGATTCCCGTCTACTCCACTCGAAGAAAGTGCTGTAAACGACTGTTTTACGGCACTTTTTTATTTCGTGAATGTTTCAAAAAAGCTATTTTTGATTGTTTTGAATCGTTTTGTATCAAAAAAATAGGGGAAGAAATAGGGGAAGAAAAAACACAATGGCACATTGTAAAATAAATTTAGTACATAAATGCTAATGTACTGGAAAAAATACAATCTTAAATTAAATCAAGAGCAGATAAAACGCTTGATGGCATAAATGCTGTCGAGCTTTTTTTGTTTCACCCAAAAATAAAACCGCTTATATATTTATTCATACCGAAAACCAATAAGAGCGGGGGATGTTGGATTAAGATGTTTTTTAAAAAATAATTCATATTTATATGAGACTTAAAAACGATGGATTTGCAATTGTTTCGTAATGGAGAATTATTTTGTGAGGACGGATGTAGGAGGTCGTTTGAAGAGTTGAATTATGGATGTTTTCCGGATAAGAGAGGAGGGAACAGAATGAGCAAAGATAAAATTATGTCAAATGAGGATATTTGTAAGTCTGATTATGAAAATAGAATTTTAACTCAGACAGATTTATACGAAATTTTTCCATTTGGAAAGACGAAAGTGCGGGCATTGATAGCTTCCGGAAGTTTGCCGCTGATAAAAATCGGTAAAGACTATATAACATCTTGGAATGTTTTAGAAGACTGGATTCGCGACAACATCGGTAAAGAGATTTATTTATGATAAAAAGTTGAGAGCTGAAGAGAAAATGTGGACAGAATGATAACAAAGAGTTGTTTCATTTTGTTCACATTTATTTTTAAATTTATATTGGAAAATTCGCCTGTTTTGTGGTGGCAAAATAATCGTTAACTTTCTTTATGTCAGGTGGTATTATATATTACAGAGAGCTGGATTTACCAGAGTTAAGTATATAAGTGGAAGAAGGTTATTTATTGAGCTTAAGAAATATTAGTAAATACATGAGTCTCATATTAAGGCATAAGCCAGAAGCAATTAGCATTAGCCTTGATGAGCATGGATGGGCAAAGGTTGATGAACTGATTGCAGGTATTGCGAAAGATAATGAATTTAATATGGATATATTGGAAGAAATTGTAGGGACAGATGAAAAGCAAAGGTATTCATTTAATGAGGACAGGACATTGATTAGAGCAAATTAGGGGCATTCTATACCAGTAGATGTTGAGCCAGAGGAAAAAGAACCGCCAGAGACTTTATGGCATGGAACAGGAGAAAAGTATGTTGAGTCTATTGATGCGGAAGGACTTATTTCCAAAAGTAGATTATATGTACATCTTTCAAAGGATGAGGAAACTGCTATAAAGGTTGGAATGCGGCATGGAAAGCCGGTTCTGTATCAAGTTATAGCAAAGTGGATGTATGATGATGGATATAAGTTTTATATCTCAGCTAATGGTGTGTGGCTGACAAAGGAAGTGCCGGTGAGATATTTGAAGAGATTGTAACAAGGGCGATCGCGAAACATCAGCCATATGAAATACTTTGATAACTATAATGTGACAGAAAAAATAAAAAACATAGGATAGAGGGTTGTAGAAGAAATGTCTTGAAACACTATCATATCCGACAAATGCCTATGCACTTTTAACAGGTAAAATGCCGCGAATGCCGGTAATTCAATGTGGTGTGTTTAAAGGAACAAATCATGCACACTTTGTTGACTGTAGGGAATTTGAAGGCTCTGTTTAGGAGCAGATGGAAGCAGCATATCAGTATGCCTTTGAAAAATCAATATGGTGATGACGATAACAGGGATGTACAGACAGGATGTATATGAGCTGCTGATAGACAGTATCCGAGAGATGTTCGCAAACACGGTGGCACACCGCAGTTATCTGGAGCCGGGAAATATCCAGGTAGCATTGTTTGATGACAGCTTGGAAGTAACTTTTTCCGGAATGTTTTTGAATAATGTTACGATTTCAAAAATGATGAAAGGCTATTCGAAACTGAAAAATCCGGCAATGGCAAGAGCCTTTGCATATATGAAGATCATTGAGAAGTGGGGAACCGGAATACCGAGATTATTTGAAGCTTGTGAGGAATATGGCTTGTCAAAGGCCGACAAAGGATAACCAGTTTTATACAAAGTATTCTCTTGAGAAAGAGGATACGCTGCTTTATTTCAAACAATTTTGTGCGGATAGAGCATCGTTGTTGTCGGTAAAGTTGGAATTGAAGAGAAATATAAGCCTATTATTGAAAAGCATATCCGGTTCTTTGGAAAAAAAGATCAATTGTAGCGATTTTATGATTTGGAGATTGAAAATTATAATGAAAAAATATTTTGATTGGAATTATGCGTGCGGCATGCAGGATAAGAATCAATTCTTTTGGCGAACCAATTCGCGTACTAAATAGTAGAAAATACCATTTAGATGGTAGTTGTGAAAAAAATCCTTCAAAATCACCAATAAGATGGTATAAAAAGTATGTGTAAGTACCACTTAACTGGTGTATATCAAACAAAAACACCAACTATGTGGTGGAAAATTATGCAAAATACCAGATAGTTGGTGCTTTATAAAAGGGAAGAAAATAAACACCGATTATATGGTACTGAAAATGAAAAAGAAAGTAGTATGTATGCTTTGTTAAGAAAGACTTAATCCCACCTAGTTGGGGAAAACTTATAAAAAGTACTTGCACCATTAACGTGGTGTAAGAAAAATATTATGCCATGATATACATAAAACCTAGAATAAAATAATCAGAGTTTTACATATTTGTCAGGTAATTAGGATGTTGATATTTCTCGCATGTAATATAAAAACTATATAGAGATTATTACAATCTCTATATAGAGAATACAAGCCGAATCTCTATTACAGAGTTTTTAATTGTAAACTCTAACATGCAATAGAGTTTGCATTATTTTAAATACTGACAGTAAACATGCAAGAACAGAGCTTGATTTTTTAAACTTTGCATTTAACTGGGAAAAGTGAGTGGGATAATCCTGGAACCAATGATTTTGAAATCACAGAGTGTAGCGGATATTACCTGGACATAACAAATGGACGCGAAAAAGTCCAAAAAAGAAACGATATCTAATGATAAGCATATATATCAGGTGGAATAAAATATATTAAATTGCATAAAGCGAAAAGATCTACTCCTGCTACAAAATATGTAGTACGGGAAGCTGGAAGTCTTGCTGATGAAATACTTGAACTAGAAGAGCTTTCAGGTAAAAGCGCTCCGATACCAATTGTTAAAATAGCGAGTGATTTTGGCATAAAAACATACAAAGCTTCCAATATGCCAAATGATATATCAGGTAATATTTTTATTGGTGACACAACAGAAAAAGATTATGGCGCAGATAAAGTAATTATAGTGGGAGAAGATGAAGTGCTTCCACACCAAAGGTTTATTATTGCGCAGGAACTAGCTCATTATTTAATGGATTACATAGGAAGCGATTATTGCAAGAATAAAGAAAACGTGTTCACAAGAGCGTCCCTAAAGGTTGATACGATTCCATGGAAGAGATAAGAGCGGATAGATTCGCGGCAGAACTGCTTATGCCCAAAAAGTTTTTTTAGCAGAGTATGTGAAAGCCATGAAACAATCAAATTACAGTAAAGAGTACACAGTTACATACTTATCAAAATTATTTAACACAAAAGAATCTTGCATTCAAAGAAGAATCCAAGAAGTTTTGGAATAAAAAGCTTCCTGTATAATTTAAAGTGTAGAGAGTAAATGATTTTACAAAAATAGATACCTAAGTTAAACTGTCATTGCTGACCGGTTAGTTAGCAAATGAGCAGAATAAGGAAGGTATCTACAAATGAATTCTACACAAAATAAGAAGATTCAGCAAGTAAAAGAAACAACAATGATTATCGGCATTGATGTTGGCAGTGAAAAGCATTATTTCAGAGCTTTTAACTGGAGAGGCATTGAGCTTACCAGAAAGCCTGTAGCGTTTTTAAACTCTATGGAGGGATTCAACAGCTTTTACAACACGATTGTGGAACTGCTGCAGAAAAGTGAACTTAAAGAGGTACTGGTAGGAATAGAGCCAACCGGTCATTACTGGTTTGATCTTGGGCAGTTTATGGGCGAAAAGGACATAAATAATGCAAAAAAGGCATTGTCAGAAGCACAGGAGCGACTTAATGCCAGATGTGAGCAGATAAAGTCGCAGGTATTGGAAGTGAAAGCACAGGTCAAATCTACAGCAAAGAGCATAGTTGATGAAGCAAAGGCAAAGGGAAGAACTGCATTATACAGGGTGTCGGAGTTCTTAGGAATTAAGAAAAGGCTTCTTGATATCCGAGAGAATGTAAGAGGTGCAATCAAGACCACGGATAAGGATATAGCAAAGACAGCACTTCTTGCAAAAGAATTTCGAGAAGCCGGGCAGGCAGCAGCCAATGCATTTCGTACTTTTGCTGACAAGTCGGAGGTGGATTATTCACAGAAAGAGCAGAAACATCCCATTACAAAGGCAGTACTTGCTCCGATGAAAGCAGTGAGAAAGTTGTTTGTATCAATGGAGCTGCATTTGGACGTTTCGATTGATAAGCTGGATAATCTGGCTATGAATGTGCAGCTTGATAAGGAAAAGCATATGGAGAATGCGAAAGCACAGGAACAGACAGAGCCGGAGAGGGCAGGAGCTGAGAGAGTGGAAGCAGAGGTTGTATACTCTCCAATGGTCGCTGAGCCGCAGGAGTATCAGTATAATGCAGATGCATTTGAGGCTAGAGGTGTGGATGAGGTGAAGCAGGGAGCAGCACATAAGGAAGCGCCGAAGGTAAGGGAAGATAAAGCCAGATAGATGTGAGGACGTGGGAGAAATCCTGCGTCCTTTTTTTGTCGCCTGAAATGCGACACATAAGAAATGGTTCTTGTTATAATTATGATAGCACATTAAATAAGAATCGTTTGAATTCATAGTTGTCCTTTTTATTGGACACATGGTGTGCGTATAATGTAAGTACAAAGAACTTTAAAACATGTAAAAATTGTTTGAAAGGAGCTGATTGATATGAAGAAAGAAGGATATAGTCGCCCAGGATTATTTGGCACAATGAAGCATTATGATGCAAATGGCAATAAAGTAGGAGAGAGCAGACCGGGATTTTTTGGTAGTATGAACAACTATGATGCTAATGGACATAAAGTAGGACATAGCAGTCCCGGATTGTTTGGTACAATGAATCATTACGATAATAGTGGTCACAAAGTAGGACACAGCCGACCTGGATTATTTGGAAGTGTCAATACATATGATAATAATGGACATAAGACAAGCCATAGTGACAGAGGTTTGTTTGGTGGATTCAATCATTACGATAATTAGGAGGACAGGGATATGTTAGGAACAGATGGAAGATTATATGATTC
>DNFT01000058.1:0-3097 GCA_003486385.1 Eubacterium sp.
TTTTGACCCCAACATCATTATATGAAAATTCTGTAAAAATTTCAATAACCCATTATGAGGTATATTTTCTGAGCGTTGCAAGTACTGCACCTTTGCCGGCAATAAGTTCATTAAAATAACCGGTTATCCTGCCGGAAAGCCCTGCCGCCTCGAGGTTGACGCCGAATATATTGCTGTTTGAGAGCAGGCTGTGAAGCCTCTCCTCTGTGACATGGCTGCCGAGAGTTATTCCGGCAAGTGCTTCCCGGCACTCAGCAAGAAGAGGGTCGCTTGACGGAGTGAATGCATTGCCGTTGTCATCGACGGCGAGGAGATACCTGAGCCATCCTGCCAGCACAAGTGGGATATATTTTAAGTCACCTGCAGTGCCGCGCTCAAGCTGGAGCTTTATAGTCTCACCGAAGCGGATAGGAAGCTTCTGAGATGTATCGGTTGCGATTCTCTGAGGTGTGTCCGGCATAAATGGGTTAGGAAGTCTCTGGGTGAGAACTTCGTCGAGAAAACAGGAAGGGTTGATTATTTTAGGGTCTGCCACAACAGGCATGCCCTCATCATAAGCCATTCTGGTGATAAAGCTCTTAAGCTCAGGACTGTCCATTTCACTTGAAATAGAGGTGTATCCTAAAATGCATCCGTACACTGCAAGACAGGTGTGGAGAGGATTTAAGCATGTGCATACCTTCATCTTCTCAACCTTGTTGACTGTGTCACGGTCTGTGAACAGGATTCCGGCTTTCTCAAGGGCAGGTCTGCCGTTAGGAAAAGCGTCCTCGATTACAAGATATTCCGGTTTTTCGGCATTGACAAATGGAGCCGTATACACACCGCCCGGTGTCACAAATGCCTTGATATCCTTGATTCCGTCCGCAGCGAGGCTCTCCTCGACATGTGAGTCCGGTCTAGGTGTAATCTTGTCAATCATGCTCCACGGATATGAGACTGAGGTCTTAAGATAATCAAGCTCCTCTGAGGTTATGAATCCATTATTCTTCCACGCCGACGCAATGGTGGTGATGGCTGTCTCAAGCTTCTCACCGTTGTGTGAGCAGTTGTCCATCGATACAAGTGCGAGTGGTCTGCCGCAGGCATGAAAACGCCTTATACAAAGTGCGGCTAGTAAGGACATGAGGTGTGAACAGCTGTCAGGACCATTCTCCATGTCTTTTTTTACTGTGTCGGTGAGGTTACCCGAGCTGTCCTTTATGGCATACCCCTTTTCTGTGATTGTAAATGATACAAGCTGTAGAGAAGGAGCACATACAATATCGCTTATCCTGTCCATATCGTATGCAACTGTTAGGGACTCTGCGACAGAGCCTACAACCTCCTTGTCAATGCTTCCGTCAGGATTGAGTGTGACACTCACACACAGATTGTCATGCGGGCGGTAGCACTCAGTGATAATCTCAGTTCCGAAGGAGCTCTCAGCGCAGATTATTCCGGTATCTGCTGCACCCTCATTTAACAGCTTCTGTGCGGCGGCACAGATAAAAGCACGGAAAATATTACCGGCACCGAAGTGAAGCCACACTGGATTTTCCTTCGTTGCATTGCACATTTTTACTATATCATATTCAGGAAGCCTGTAGCCCTTCCAGAGGGAGGCGTCCTTTATTCCGTCTAGATTTAATTCCATATTTATCCCCATTTCCGAGCGAAATATCGCGAAGAGAGCATAAGAAATTCAACAATGTGATTTCAGATATGCCATTAAAGCAATCTGTTTTCGCCCGGAAACAAATTGCGTGTGAAAAGGTGGAGACACCTTCAGACAGTTTTTATTTGCTGTCGAATTTTTCCAGAGTGTCAAAGCAGCCGAGAAGGTACATTATTCCGAGAGCGCGGTCATATAAGCCGTAGCCCGGTCTGCATTTTTCGCCCCAGATATGTCTGCCGTGGTCAGGGCGGACATATCCTGTAAATCCGCAGTCATGGTATGCCTTTACAATATCAAGAATGCCGGTATCTCCGTCACAGTCACGGTGTGAGGCTTCGGAAAAATCGCCGTTAGGGAAGTGCTTTACATTTCTTATATGTGCAAAGGCTATTCTGTCACAGTGCTTTCTCACTATATCTGCCACATTATTCTTCGGGTTGGAGCTTAATGAGCCGGAGCAGAGTGTAAGGCAGTTATATGGGTCATCAACCATCTTGAGAAAGCGGTCAATAGAAGGCTCATCGACAAGAAGACGCGGAAGCCCGAAGATATCCCAAGGCGGGTCATCCTGATGTATCGCCAGCTTGATGTCGCATTCGCGGCAGGTCGGCATGAGCGCTTCGAGGAAGTACCTGAGGTTCTCCCAGAGCTTTTCCTTGGTGACATCCTTGTAGGCGTCGAAAAGTTCGGTCAGGTGAGCCATTCTCTCAGGCTCCCAGCCCGGCATGGTAAAGCCCTCACATTTTTCGAGGATGTACTTTGCCATCTCCTTAGGGTCATCTATAATCTTGTCCTTCTCATAGTAGAGGGCTGTTGAGCCGTCACCTACAGGATGGAAAAGGTCGGTTCTTGTCCAGTCGAATACCGGCATGAAATTGTAGCAGACAACCTTTACCCCGGCTTCTTTAAGGTTCCTTAGTGTCTGCTTGTAGTTTTCTATGTATTTATCTCTTGTAGGAAGCCCTATTTTGATGTCATCGTGTACGTTGACACTCTCAACAACATCAACATTGAAGCCATACTCCTTTATGTGGTCTGTCACCTCGCGAATCTCGTCAGGCTCCCATATCTCACCGGGCTGCTTGTTGTGCAGTGCCCATACGATTCCCTCGACACCGGGAATCTGGCGTATCTGCTCCAGGGTTACGGTATCATTGCCTTCACCGTACCAGCGGAAAGTCATGTGCATAATGTAATGCCTCCTTTTTGTGTTTATCATGTGATTGTGCAGCAATGCGTGTTGTCCGGTCTGATAATCCGGTTTTGCAATCACTGTTGTAATTTATTATAACATGTAAAATGTTATTGTCAACTAGTATACAAGTTAATAACGGATTTTTTCAGATGAATGATTCGGGTGTCAAAACATGCTATATATACATGGCTGTGTATAACGTATTATATTTATGCATAGCACGACTTTTGGGAGAAGCTTAGATG
>DNFT01000058.1:3207-6313 GCA_003486385.1 Eubacterium sp.
ATAAATATAATACGTTATATACTTACGGATTAATATGCATGTTTTGACATCCTTCCCATCCTTTATATACTGAGCCGCTTCACTGCTTTTATAACCGTTTCCGCCACAAAATCTACCTCCTGCATAGTGTTTTCACCGGACAGGGTAAGTCTCAGTGAGCCGCCGGCAAGATTGTAGTCAATTCCCATTGCTATGAGTACATGGGATGGACCGGCGGCACCTGTTGAGCATGCACTTCCGGCAGAGGCGCAGATACCGTGGGAGTCGAGTATTGAAAGAAGCTGTGCAGATTCCACGCCAGGAAAGCAGAAGGATACGTTGTTTGGAAGTCTCATCTGCTCGGAACCTGTGAGAACGGCATTTGGAAGTCCCTGCCTTATTTGGTAAATCAGCCGGTTTCTAAGCCTTGTCATGCTGTTGATGTTTTTCTGCATGTTTCGCGCCGCTATTTCACATGCTTTGCCAAGACCGACGATTCCCGGGACGTTTGAGGTTCCGGCGCGATGCCCATTTTCCTGTGAACCACCATCAATGTAAGATGGCAGTTCAAGACCGTTCCGGATATACAAAAAGCCGACACCCTTAGGACCATGAAGCTTGTGTGCGCTCATGCTTAGCATATCTATCATACATTCGTTTACGTTAATAGGAATATGTCCGTAAGCCTGAACCGCGTCCGTGTGGAACACTATCTGATGGCGTCGGGCAATCTGGCCTATTGCCTTGAGGGGCTGTATAGAGCCGACCTCGTTGTTGGCAGCCATTACAGAGATAAGAATGGTATCATCCCGGATTGCTGCCTGAAGTGTTTCGGGATGGGTAAATCCGTATTTGTCGCAGGGAAGATATGTCACTGTAAAGCCTTCGGATTCGAGCGTTCTGCATGAGTTAAGTACAGCATTGTGCTCAATTGAGGTGGTTATAATGTGGCATGAGGCTCCCATACGTTTTTTTCTTATGCTTCTTGAGAAGCTCTTGATAGCCCAGTTGTCCGATTCTGAACCGCCGCTGGTAAAATATATTTCATCAGGGCGTGCTCCGATAAGCCTTGCGGCTTGAGTGCGGGCGCGGTTTATGGCGTTTTCGGAGACTCGGGCACTCTTATACGCTCCGGCAGGGTTGGCAAATTCATCGCAAAAGTAAGGTGTCATTGAACTTAGCACATCGGTATGCAGAGCGGTTGTCGCGGCATTGTCGAAATAAATGATTTTTTTCATGAAACCTCCTTCGGCATTGGATAACAATGATTAAATTGATTACTAAATTATATAAATAATTCGGAAAATTACAAAAACTACTTGGAAATTATCTAAATGTATATTATAATTTAAGCATAATATTTAGTCTGCAAATGCTATATATTTATAGTATGCAGATTAGCTTGGGAGGTGTCGCTATGAGGTTAGAATTTATCGGGGCGGATCATGAGGTTACGGGAAGCTGTCACTATATTGAAGCATGCGGAAAGCATATTCTGGTAGATTATGGAATGGAGCAGGGGATAAATGTATTTGAAAATGTTCCGCTTCCGGTATCAGAGGCAATGATTGACTATGTTTTTCTTACACACGCACATGTTGACCACTCAGGTCTGCTTCCGCTATTGTATGCGAGAGGCTTCAGAGGAAGAGTGTATGCAACGGAAGCCAGCACACAGCTTAGCAGTATCATGCTTCGTGACTGTGCGCATATACAGCTTATGGAGGCAGACTGGAAGAACAGAAAAGCTAAAAGAAGCAGCACTATTGAGACTGTACAGCCGCTATATAGTATGGAGGATGCCGATGGCATAATAAAGAGATTCACTCCATGTCTGTATGGTGAGCTTGTGGATGTATGTGAGGGTATACAGATAAGATTTACCGACATCGGACATTTGCTTGGTTCGGCGAGCATAGAGGTGTGGCTTGAAGAGAACGGAGTTAAGAAAAAGCTTGTGTTCTCGGGTGATATCGGAAACAAGAGCCAGCCTCTTATAAAAGATCCGGCATATACTGATGAGGCGGACTATGTTGTGATGGAGTCCACCTATGGTGACAGACTGCATAGTGCACAGAGGGTGGATTATGTATCGGAGCTTGCTGGCATTATCTCTAAGACATTAAAGCGCGGCGGCAATGTGGTCATTCCGTCCTTTGCGGTCGGAAGAACACAGGAAATACTATATTTTATCAGGCAGATTAAGGCACAGCAGCTTATAAAGGATATTCCGGATTTTCCTGTATATGTAGACAGCCCTATGGCGGTTGAAGCCACAGCAGTGTTTGTGGACAATAAGGATGAGTGCTATGATGCTGAGGCAACAGAGCTTGTGAAGTCCGGCATAAATCCGTTGACCTTTAAGAATCTGCATCTTTCGATTACGAGTGAGGAGTCGAAGGCCATCAACTTCGATACGACACCGAAGGTTATCATATCTGCCTCAGGTATGTGTGATGCAGGCCGGATAAGACATCATCTTAAGCATAACCTATGGAGGCCGGAGTCCACAGTGCTTTTCGTCGGTTATCAGTCAGTCGGAACTTTAGGACGTGCCATTGTGGAGGGGGCTGATGAGGTTAAGCTGTTCGGAGAGACGATAGAGGTTCGTGCAGAGATTCTTACACTTAATGGTTTAAGTGGTCATGCGGATAAGAACGGACTTATAGAATGGATAAGCGCATTTGAGAAAAAGCCGGACAGAGTATTTGTTGTGCATGGCGATGATGCTACGGCAACAGCTTTCACAGAGTGCCTTAAAATAGAGCATGGTCAGAAAGCCTATGCACCGTATAGCGGTACGATAGTCAATCTTGCCGATGGAAGTTTTGAGTATGAGGCTGTTCCGGTTCCTGTGGAGAAGAAGACAAAGCCTGCTTCCGGAATATATGCAAGACTTCTTGCCGCCGCACAGAGGCTGCTTGCCATTGTCAAAAAGAGCGATGGTCTTGCCAACAAGGATATGGGGAGGTTCGCAGACCAGATTATCTCTATATGTGATAAGTGGGATACGGAAGATAAATAACATATAGTATTGGTAATTGCATAAACGGATCCGGGTGTCAAAACATGCCAATTTAGTTTATGAGTGTATAACGTATTATATTTATGCATATCAGCTCCGTTG
>DNFT01000057.1 GCA_003486385.1 Eubacterium sp.
CTAAGCTTCTCCCAAAAGTCGTGATACGCATAAATATAATACGTTATACACAGCTAAGTATATATAGCATGTTTTGACATACGAATCCTGCTAAGTGTTTTATAGAAAATGTATAGTGCATGCGGCATGGATATGCGCCTGCAGGACGGAGGAGATTATATGGGAAAGATTATTTTGACGGGTGACAGACCTACAGGAAGACTTCATATAGGTCATTATGTGGGCTCTCTTAAAAGAAGAGTGGAGCTTCAGAATTCAGGTGAGTATGACAAGATTTTCATAATGATAGCCGATGCACAGGCACTTACGGATAATGCTGACAATCCGGAGAAGGTAAGACAGAATATAATAGAGGTTGCACTTGACTATCTTTCAGTCGGACTTGACCCGGCTAAATCCACTTTATTTATACAGTCGCAGATTTCGGAGCTTACAGAGCTTACATTCTATTATAGTAATCTTGTAACGGTATCAAGGCTTCAGCGCAATCCTACAGTGAAGTCCGAGATACAGATGCGTGGTTTTGAGACGAGTATTCCTGTCGGATTTTTTACTTATCCGATAAGTCAGGCAGCCGATATAACGGCATTCAAGGCAACCACTGTTCCTGTAGGCGAGGATCAGCTTCCTATGCTTGAACAGACCAAGGAAATTGTGAGAAGCTTTAACAGAATATACGGCGATACGCTTGTTGAGCCGGAGATTCTTCTTCCGGATAACAAGGCATGCTTAAGACTTCCGGGTATCGACGGAAAGGCAAAGATGAGCAAATCACTTGGCAACTGTATCTATCTTTCCGAGTCTGAGGCAGAGGTAAAAGAGAAGATTATGAAGAACATGTACACCGACCCGGAACATATCAGGGTTGAGGATCCGGGACATATTGAGGGGAATATGGTATTCACATACCTTGATGCTTTCTGCAAGCCTGAGCACTTCGCAGAGTATCTTCCGGATTATGCCAGCCTTGATGAGCTCAAGGCTCACTACATGCGCGGTGGTCTTGGCGATGTCAAGGTCAAGAAATTCCTTATCAATGTGATGAATGAGGAGTTAAATCCTATCCGTGCGAGAAGAAAAGAGTACGAGAAGGATATCGCCTATGTATATGAGATATTGAAAAAGGGCAGCGAGGCAGCGAGAGAGGTTGCCGCAAAGACACTTGACGATGTCAAGAACTCAATGAAGATAAACTATTTTGCAGATCAGGCTCTTATCGATGAGCACATCAGAAAGTATCAGGGATAATTTCAGAGATATAATTTCATATCGGGATGGTATGGGGCTGTCCGGAGCGAAAATTATATAAATAAAAGCAACTATATTTTGAGGAGGTACATTGAAATGGAAATCATTTCGGTAGCAGACAAGAGATTTAAAAAGTATGGAAAGGTTATTAAGAACATTGATTTCAGCTCACTGGTTGAAGAGATGAAAAAGACAGAGGTTCCTGAGGGGGTTGTATATGAGCCATCGGTTGAGCAGCTTGAGAGTCTTGAGGCAGCACAGGAGATTAAGAATAAGTTTTTCGGTGAGCTTCCTATACAGATTGGATACTGCAACGGCCACAACCAGCTTTTAAATGCAGCAGAGTATCACAGAAGCTCAGAAATCAATGTTGCGGCAACAGACGCTATTCTTATTCTTGGAAATCTCTGGGATGTAGAGGACGATTTTACATACGATACAGCTAAGATGGAGGCATTCTTAGTGCCTGCCGGAACAGCTGTTGAGCTGTATGCCACAACACTTCACTATGCACCATGCGGACCTGATAACAAGGGATTTCAGGTAGCTGTAGTGCTTCCGAAGGGAACGAACTATGAGCTTACAACACAGCATGCTGACTGTCCGGTATGTGGCGGTGAGGATGCACTTATAACAGCTACTAACAAGTGGCTTATAGGACATGAGGAGGGTGGACTTCCTAAGGGAAGCTTTATCGGACTCAAGGGAAAGAACCTTAATGTAGCAGAATAAGAGGTGGCATGCGGTGCGTACCATGCAGTTTAAGATGGAAAGACCGGGGCAGGTTGAGGTCGGACAGATAGTTGATATCACGGAGGGAAAGCTTCCGTCCAGCTTCTATTATACAATAGAGCCTGCTGTGGCAATGTCCGGCAATTACCGTCTTGCCGAAAGGCTTATGGCGAGACAGGGAAAAGTGATTGATGTTGAGGAAACTCCGAGGGGATTCTTCGTGACATGTGAATTTAATGAATGATGAAAAGGGCAGATATGGGAGATTATCCTGTAGCTGCCCTTTTGCTTTTGGGGCGCAGGGGCTTGGGACACTGGTGTCAGACCCCTGTCCCATCAGCCGCAGGCTTGCCTTGGGACAGGGGTCTGACACCAGTGTCCCAAGCCGCCACAGCCTACGCAGTCTCAAAATATTTGAGTTGTATCTTGACATGCAGATTATATCATGTATAATAGTGGATGGTTTAGCTCTGCTAAACTTTTTGTTTAATTATTTGCATTATGTGCTGGGAGGGACAGGCAGTGCGGATCGGAAGTAAGATAAAAGAACTAAGAGTATTGAAGGGTCTTACGCAGGAGGAGCTTGCAGACAGGGCAGAGCTGTCGAAGGGCTTCATTTCACAGCTGGAACGCGACCTCGCTTCACCATCAATTGCAACCTTAGTGGATATTCTGCAGTGCCTTGGCACGGACCTTAAGACTTTTTTTGATGACACGGAGGATGACCGTGTTGTATTTAAGAAGGAAGATTATTTTGAAAAGACGGATACCGAGCTGCATAATGTAATTGAATGGATTATCCCTAATGCACAGAAGAACATAATGGAGCCGATAAGGCTTACGCTTGAACCGGGCGGTTCTACCTACCCGGATAATCCTCATGAGGGCGAAGAGTTCGGTTATGTGCTGTCGGGTTCGATAAGCATTGTTGTCGGGAATAAGCGGTATAAGGCGAAAAAGGGAGAATCGTTCTATTTTGAGCCTAAGTATAAGCATTATATAGAGTCGAAGAGCGGAGCCGTTATTATATGGGTAAGCTCACCACCAAGCTTTTAAGGATATTTTGGTATTAATCTATTAAGTGGTATGGGAGGAAAAAATGAGCAACAAGATAATTGAGTTAAAGGGATTGACGAAGAACTTTGATGACCAGCAGGTACTTAAGGGAATCGATTTGAATATATATGAGAATGAATTTCTTACGCTTCTTGGTCCAAGCGGATGCGGTAAGACTACGATATTAAGAATAATAGCGGGCTTTGAGGAGCCAAGCAAGGGCGAACTGCTGTTTAACGGAATCGATATTTCCAAGGTTCCGCCTTACAAGAGGGAGATTAATACGGTTTTCCAGAAATATGCACTTTTTCCTTTCCTGAATGTCCATGACAACGTGGCATTCGGTCTTAATCTTAAGAAGGTTGACAAGTCTGTTGTAGACCAGAAGGTGAGCAGAATGCTTAAGCTTGTGGGACTTGAAGGCTTTGAAAAGAGGGATGTCACACTCCTCTCCGGTGGACAGCAGCAGCGCGTCGCCATTGCGCGTGCGCTCGTGAATGAACCGAAGGTTCTTTTGCTTGACGAGCCGCTTGGCGCTCTTGATGCAAAGCTCAGAAAAGAGATGCAGTTCGAGCTTAAGAAGATTCAGAAGGAAGTCGGAATCACATTTATATTTGTCACGCATGATCAGGAGGAAGCACTTTCAATGTCTGATACCGTCGTTGTAATGAATAATGGTATCATTCAGCAGATTGGCTCCCCGGAGGATATCTACAATGAGCCGGAGAACAGGTTTGTTGCGAATTTCATTGGAGATTCAAATATTATAGAAGGAAATATGATAAGGGATTGCCTTGTATGCTTTGATGGCATAGAGTTCCCTTGTGTTGATAAAGGTTTTAAGGATAACGAGGAGGTTGAGGTAGTACTCCGGCCTGAGGATATAGATATAGTTGAGCCTGATAAGAGCAAGCTGAAGGGAAAGGTTGCCTCTATCGTGTTTAAGGGTGTACATTATGAGATAATCGT
The DNA here is from genome assembly GCA_003486385.1 of Eubacterium sp. GTDB lineage: Bacteria > Bacillota > Clostridia > Lachnospirales > Lachnospiraceae > CAG-882. The sequence goes on from DNFT01000057.1 coordinate 4,006, forward strand.
GAGAACTGACCGCCGTGATTACAAGATTCATACAACGGATTACCATGAGGTCGGAAAGGCTGTCGGACTCAGCTTCACGGATGAGGACATCCATGTAATGTACACTATGGAAAACTAATTTGGGACAGGGGTCAGACCCCGGTGTCCCA
>DNFT01000091.1 GCA_003486385.1 Eubacterium sp.
TTTGACCCCAACATCATATTATCTGATAACCCAAAATTGAATAAATATGATTCGTTATACACCCAGACATTGAATTAGCATATTTTACTCCCAACATCATACATTGACATTTTTAAAATCCACATCTGAATACAATTAAAGCGTACCTGAAATTTTCATTGACTGAAATGCTGCCTTAATGTATAAAATAGTATATGACCCGGCTGTTATTTTTGAGCGGAAATATACAGCCAATTATATTTATAATATTTTCCATCCTTCCGCTCAGAAACGGAGTTTTTATGCTAACTAATTTTAATGGGAAGAAAAACCGGATGCACATTGGACAGCTACAGGCATTTATCCTAAGCATGTGCCTGGTTACAGCCGGTATTTTCGGACTCACCGGATGCTCTGATGCCTCCACAAATGTCAACAATACAATCTATCTTGAGACAACAAAACAGACCGCAGGCCAAGATGACACAGCCACATTGCCTGCCGATAATGAAAGCGAATCCGGCAATCCGTCAGACAGCACAGGCGAACCTGAAAACGCCGGGACATCTTCGGACAGCACAACCGCCGAAGCTTCGACCGAGGTCACTGCCACCGTCGCTCCCGTAAGTGTCAACCTCATAGCAGTGGGTGACATGCTCCTTCACGGCGGCATACATAACAGCTCATTACAGCCCGACGGAAGCTACAACTACGCGCATGTATTTGAGCACACGAAGGACAGAATCGCTGCGGCTGATATCGCAGTTGCCAATCAGGAGGTGATTCTTGGAGGCGTGGAACTCGGCGTGAGCAGCTACCCTGCCTTCAATTCACCGCAGGTCTTCGGCGATGCGCTGGTCGACACAGGCTTTGACGTGATTCTGCATGCCAGCAATCACACGATGGATAAGGACACTGTCGGAGTGCTGAACACAATACACTTCTGGAAGGAAAAGCACCCGGACACTACCTTTCTCGGAATAAATGAGAATGAGGATGAGCGCGATACAATAAGAATAGTTGAGAAAGACGGCATAAAAATCGCCATGCTCAACTACACCTATGGACTCAACGGCTTCTCACTCCCTGCTGATAAGCCTTATCTTGTGAACCTTATGGACGATGCTCACAAGACTGAGATAGCACAGGACATGAAAAATGCCCGCGAACAGGCTGACTTTGTCATCGTGTATCCTCACTGGGGCACCGAGTACATGCTTGAAGCCACCGATGAGCAGAAGCAGTGGGCCCAGTTCTTCGCCGACAACGGCGCAGACCTTATCATCGGAACACATCCTCATGTTGTCGAACCTGTTGAATGGATAACCGCCGCCAATGGCAGACAGACGCTTGTGTACTACTCTCTCGGCAACTACATATCGATACAGTACTACAACTATTCAATGCTCGGAGGCTTCGCTGAGGTCACAATCACAAAGGACTCGACCGGCACTTACATATCCGACTATGATATGGATTTTCTCGTGACACATTACACGGCAGGACGCACGGAAATGACAACCTATTTTCTTAGCGACTACACGGATGAGCTTGCCAGCCGCCACGCAATTCTCACGGAGCCTTATGCCGGGCAGTACGCCGAAGGCTACAGAAATGTCAACCAGTGGTATCCTTTCACTGTCGAAGGGCTGTGGAACTTAGCAAGGCAGATATGCCCGCAGTTTGTGAAGTAGATATAATTTTAACGGGCTTCTTGCAAATATTCAGCCAATTTGTTATTCTTAAAAGGTAAGTTTTATACAATTATAATGTTATCGTAATACAAATAATTAATTTGGGAGGTACTTATGTTATCACAGGATTTAATAAAAGCGGCTTTACAAAAAGCCCTCTCCACAGGTGCCGACTATGCCGAGGTCTTTGCAGAGCATACAGACAGCAAGACAATAAGCATGGTCTCATCCAAGGTGGATAAGATTGAGGACGCCGTGATAAGCGGTGTCGGAATAAGAATATTCAAGGGATTAAGATGTGTGTCGGGAAGTACCTCTTCCCTGCTTCCGGAGGCGGTATTAGCCTGTGCTGAAAGAGTTGCAGGTGTACTTAATGATACCCCTATAATTTCCAATGTAAATCTCACCGAAAGAATATTCGGAGATATCCACCCTATCAAGGTTGTGCCGGTGTCCGTTACCAACTCCACCAAGATTGATTATCTCAGGGAGGCATACAATGCCGCAAAGGAGTATAACGAGGGAATTTCCCAGGTTACAGGCTCCTTCCTTGATGTCGACCACAAGATTCTCATAGCCAACAGCGAAGGACTTTTTGCTCAGGACAGACAGATTCGTTCAAGAATAAGAATACAGGCTGTTGCAAGCAAGGCAGGCGAGAACCAGACCGGCTCCAGCAGTCCGGGAGGAAGGGTCGGAATGGAGCTTTTTGACCTCTACAATCCTAAGGAGGTCGGCATAGAGGCAGCGCGCGAAGCCATGGTTATGATAAATGCCGGTTACATAAATGCAGGAAATATGCCTGTTGCCATTGAGAACGGCTTCGGCGGAGTTATCTTCCACGAGGCATGCGGCCACTCCCTTGAGGCATCGAGTGTCGCCTACGGCAATTCGCAGTTTGCAGGAAAGCTCGGAACACAGATTGCCTCGGCTAAGGTGACAGCCATCGACGACGGCACAATTCCAAATGCATGGGGCTCCATAAATATTGATGATGAGGGCACACCTTCAAGGAGAAACGTCCTCATTGAGAACGGTGTATTAAAGTCCTACATGATAGATAAATTCAACGGCAGACGTATGGGAATGGAGTCGACAGGAAACAGCCGCCGGCAGAGCTATGCCTTCACCCCTACCTCAAGAATGACCAACACCTACATTGCTCCGGGCAATGACAGCGACGAGGATATCATAAGCTCCATCGAATATGGTCTGTATGCTGCCAAGATGGGCGGTGGCTCGGTAAATCCTGTGACAGGACAGTTCAATTTCGCCGTCAGTGAGGGCTATGTCATCAGAAACGGTAAAATCTGTGAGCCTGTAAGAGGTGCAAGTCTCATCGGAAAAGGCTCAGATATCATTATGAATATAGACATGGTTGGCAGAAACCTTCTCCACGGTCAGGGTATGTGCGGTTCGTCCTCAGGAAGCATTCCTACCAATGTCGGACAGCCGTTAATCAGGGTATCATCTATAACCGTCGGTGGACGTTAAGAGATTAGTGTCGCCGTAGGGCGGCGGAATGGAGATTAGAATGAACTATCAGGAATTTAAGAATGCGGTCTTAGCCGCAGCCAAGGAGAATAATCTTAAGGATTATGAGCTCTACTATACAGAATCCTCCGGTACAAGCGTTGAAGCTTACCAGAGTGAAATCAACACCTTCACCTCGGAAAGTTCTCTGGGTGTATGTTTTAAATGTATCATAAATGGTAAAACAGGTTATGCCTCTACTGAGAATCTAACAGCCGATGATGCTCTTTCGCTTATAAAACGCGCCACGGAAAATGCTCTCTCCATTGAGAGCGATGAGCCATCGTTCATACATAAGGCAGGTGACAATTATCTGTCCTTTGAAGCACCTGCAGACTTAGAACCAGGTTCATCTGAGCTTGCAGATTTCACACTCAGGCTTCAGTCCGAGGTATATAAGGCTGATAAGCGCGTTGTGGACGGAACGATGTCCGCCTCAGGTTATGAAAGCAGCAGGTACGCTCTGTGCAATTCAAACGGTCTCGACCTTGAGGACACAGCCGCCTTCTCATACAGCTATGCAACTGCGCTTGTATCCGATGGTGAGAACAAATATGACGGCGACGGCATCGCCTCAGGCAGTCTTGAAGGCTTCGATGCGGCAAAAATAGCGGCAGAGGCAGTTGACGATGCAGTATCCACAATCGGCTACACCTCCGTCCCGAGCGGAAAGTACACTGTCGTATTCTCGAGCAAGGTTATGGCAGCACTGCTCTCAACCTACTCATCCGTATTCTGTGCAGATACCGCACAGAAGGGCTTATCTCTCTTAGCAGGAAAAGAAAACACCAATGTAGCCGCAGACCTTCTGACCTTGACCGACGACCCTCTCTACAAGGATGCTCTCGTCAAGAGAACCTTCGACGCTGAGGGTGCTGCAACCTACCCTAAGAACGTGATTGAGAACGGTAAACTCACAACACTTTTATACAATCTCGCAACATCCGCAAAGGCAGGTGTAAAGACCACCGGAAACGCCTCAAAGGCTTCCTACGCTTCACCTGTATCCATCCACCCTTACAGCTTCTACATCAATCCTGTAAAGGGCTCCCTTGAGGATCTGCTCGTTGCCGCAGGTGATGGCATATATGTGACCTCCGTTGAAGGACTGCACGCAGGCGCCAACGCCATAACAGGTGATTTCTCACTCTCCTCGGGCGGCTTTAGGATTGAAAACGGCAAAAAAGGCAGGCCGGTAAAGGGCTTCACAATATCAGGCAACTTCTTCTCACTCTTAAAGGATATATCCTTAATCGGTGAGGATTTAAAGTTCAATCCTTTCGCACTCGGTGCATCGCGCTGCGGCTCACCGTCGGTTCTTGTTAAGGGAATAACCATCGCGGGCAAATAGACACCTCATCAATTAAATTACCACATGCCGGATAAAAACAGGGACAAAAGAGCAATTCATATGCTCTTCTGTCCCTGTTTTATTAACCATTAAATTTCCTTTTTTAGTGCATATTTTTCGATTTGTTCCAGCCAGTATACCATTAATTTTCAGGCTTAAAATAAGTGGATATTCCCCATATTTATTATGCTATTTTATTTTCAAGTCTAAAGCTTGAACTATATAATATCATATATTGTCATATAATAAATTTAATATGCATGCTCTACACTAATAATTTTATCAGTCATTACATCTGCATTTACTCTGTTATTTTTTAAAATATCTTTGATATATGAAGGTAAACTATCAAACTCTAATGGTTTTAATGGTTCTGAAATTTTTATATATTGCTGTTCATCATCCTCATACAAATCATAACAATAAATCCCTTTTCTTGACAAATTAATGCAGTCCTCCAATAAAGAATTGGTATCATCATACTCTGTGACCACTTTTTCTTCTGTAAATTCAGCCAATTCGTTCATAAAGAAGTTTAAAAGGCTCTCTGTATTTTCTTTGCTTATACAGACAAATTCTGGAACATTTCCACATCCTGCTGATGTACACTCAAATATATGATTATTATTATCTATGCCAAACCACATTATATCTTCACATTGTAATTCGATTGCTGTTATTCTCATATTGCCTCCTGCTTACGTCCAATCCTATCTCTCTTGTTAAAACTTATTCCCATATAAAAGAAGCATCCATTTCACCCAACTCATAATACATTTTTGCTACACGCTTTGCCATGTCAATTGACACACATAGCTTGTCTTCAAAATCTCCTTCTTGCCCACCCGTAACTAACTTATGTACTAATGAATCATCTGCGTCCGAGTTCATTAATGTATAGATTATCTCATTATCATTTTTAGAAATAAATACATTACACAACCTATCATTTCCCCCACCAATGCATAAGAAGTCAGCTTCATTTCCGTTATCCATAATAATTTGAGTAACATATTCTCCATCCAGCAGATTAATCACATTTTCAATATCTTCCCATGTTGGAAAATCAATACTTTTCTCAACATTAGATAAATCCTTAAAATCATCATAAAACACTCTTTTCACATACATATTAATCCTCATTTCCGAGCGATTACTGCAACTCTAATTCCTTTTTTAAGTGTTCCAATTCAGAAACACTCATATCACATACACATATTTCAATAATATCATCTGTTTCTGACAATCCAAAATACACTTTGTCCATTTTTATATAATGGGAACTTTTTTTGTCTGACAATATTATTCTGGTACCATTAGAATACAAAATAGTTTTAAAAACAGGGCATTCAGTATCATCACTATGAAAAATTATCTTTCCATCTTCAAAATTTTTCACCACCAGCTTATTCTTAGTTTCTGAATACTCCTTGCAAAGCAATAGCGTTATTCTTTTTAATAACTTACTCTTTAAACCCACTGTAAATTCCAATGAAGAAGTTTTATCTTTTGAATATGAAATATATTCAACCGCTTCCTCATCCATATTAAATATAATCTTCAAAGGAATATATTCTTCCAATTCCATATCTATTATATCCTGCATATTCTTGTAATTTTTTACTAAATTCTTTTTGTAATAATCTATGAGAAGCTCCTCATTCATATTTTCAGGACTTCCAAACGCCCTATCCGCAATATTTATCTGTTCAACTGACAGAAAAAGTCCAACTTCACTAAGAATATCCAACAAGTTTTCTAAAGCAATTCTTCGCTCACCAAAACTGACTAATTCTTTAGCTTCATTTATTGCACTCTTAACTACCTGATATCCCCTTTCTCTTTCCACTTCATACCGAAAACTCATTTCACCCTCTGCTATTGAGTCAACTATCTGCAAAAAATCTTCATAAGCTTTAATATCCATCTTTTTTCCTCTATTTACCACTGTTATAACCAGTTATTATTCCCTCACCATGCGGTTCAACAATTACTGTTATATTTAATCCATGGTTACGACCCTTAACCATAAATCTGAGCATGATTAAATATACTCTTCTACCAAATCAATATCTTTTGTCATGTGCAAATCAGGAAATTTATCATCCAACTTTCTTAAACATTCAATATATTCTTTACTTTGCAACATTTCAGACACATCTTCAAAAATTTCACTAATAAAATAAATATCTTTTTCAGAACAATTTTCTAAATATGCTACTGTTTCATTAATATCTTTAGATAAAATATCTATCATTTTATTCCAACAGTTCTGAATACCATAATCATCTTCAATATTTTTACTCTTTCTTTCTGAAATAATATTATCCATTATATCCTTAATCATTAAATGCCTCCTTATATTTTATGGTTAAGATGCAGCATCTGGAAATATTGTACTAATACGTCCGTTTGTACGAATTACACCAACTCTGACACCATTATAATTTCCAAATACTGTTACTCCATCAGCCACATTTACATTTTGTGGTAAATTTCCTATTATATGCACCTGCATTAGCTATATCCGATTCACTCCAGCTTTCTGGAAACCATGACTGATTCGTACCAGTTCTCTTTAGTGGAAACATAATTTAGA
>DNFT01000075.1 GCA_003486385.1 Eubacterium sp.
TATCAAACTCATAGGAAACTGCCAGCGAATTATTGTCATAAATATAATATAATTTTTTATTTTCTTGTACACTCTCATATGCAGCTGTCTTTGCATCCATTTCTGACGGCGTTTCAATTATCATATTTGTTACCTTTGGTTTCGGCAATGATTCACTATTTTTCGGTTTCATTGCATCTGCTTTACAACCACCTGTCATAACAAACACAAAGCATAATACTGATATACAAAAGCATGTTTTATTGAAGATTGAAGAAAATATTTCTTTTCTGATTTTCCTGAATATTTCCAACATTGAATGCAAGATTTGTGACCTCCTTATATACTGATGAATTCTTAAACTTAAATGTATTGTCAGAAGCCCTATAACATTCCGCCCATGATTTTTTACTTACAAAATATTTTTGTGTTTCAATCCTCTCCGGTCTACCTATAGTACTTAATAATAATTTATCAGCAGAAATATCCCCATAATATCCATTATAAGCCTGCCATATATAAGTTGCTATCAACACAGATTCTTTCCATGATGAATGTTTTGGATCAGGCTTCATAGCCATATCAACCTCATCATGACTTCCTGTTAATGCATGAAATTGATCCTTCTGAGTAACAATATCTATTAATTGACACCCTCCTTTTTCTTTCAGTCTATTATTAATAACCCACATAATTGATAATCTCTGAGAATAATAGTCTCCTGAATATGATGAAATCTCTTTGCAATATCCATACTCGCCATATATTGTTCTAGCAATAGAATCAACTTCCGACAATTTTTTATACCAGTTACCATTATCATAATCATTTACTGCTGCTCCCAATCTATAAATATAATAATTATATGCATAGTTAACATCAGCAGCATACTGTGAATACACATCTCCATTTTCCAAAAAATTAAACGGTAAGCCCATCTTTTGCATAATTTTTTTTAAATCATTGTATATATTATTTATAGGTTCACTGCATTCTATATTTGAAAATTCATTGACCAAAATATTATTACGCACATCACTATATACACCCTCACAATATGAATATCCCGATTCCTTATCAATATAAAGTGCATTGTACAGCATTGAGTTATAATCAGCTATTCCTTCGTCATATATAACCCAAACTGAACCATTTTCTCCATATTTGTAAGTTGTAACTATTTTATTGTTATTGTTATATATATCTGTTATATATCCGCTCCTATCATATTTATAAAAAAAATTTTCTCCGTTTATTGTAATTCCTACAGGAGTACTTGTAAAATTATTATCATAAACATACTCTATATCCACATCATCATTTGTTTCTCTAATAATGCGATACCTTATATTCTCCCATTTGTCAAAATATTCTTCATACATGTATAAAGTTATATTACCATTTATATTTTTTTGTATTCTATTAAATTTATCATCATATTCATATGTAATAATATTATTTCCCTTTTTACATACCAGCGGAGTATACAAATTATCATCTATCTTAAGCCATTGATTAACAATAAATGGATAATCATCGTTTGCATATACTTCGCTTGAAATATTATAAAACAAACCCAAAAATAATACTATCATACAACAATAAAAAACTATTCGTTCTCTTATTCTTTTTAACATTCTAAGCACCTCACACAATTTTAATTGTTCATAAACCACTTTACAATTTTTCATAAAAATAATCGTACAGGACTTACTGATGTATAATGAATTTGCGGAAAACATTACAAAGAAATGGAATTGAGATGATGATTAATATTACTAACATTACCTACTGCAGGATTAATCTATTGCCATATCATGATAAAAGTTTTTCTGATTACCATGATAAAAGCATACAGAATTTCTTTTTTGCATTAAGTGAAGAAATACGCTGTCAGGTATTTTTTGCTACTTTCGCGAAAAAGCATCGAAACCCGAATAAAATCATCATCGGTAATAAAAGTATCAAAATAGGCAATTTCAAGCAAAAACATTATTTATAAAGTTGTAAAGTGGTATACTGTATAATTGTTTAAGAATATATTCTTACTTAAAAGCTACCATATTCGCCATAACATTGCAAGGGACACTTTTATCCTTATTTTTACAATTTTTCTATAAAAAACAAGGTAAAAGTGTCCCTTTTCAAAAATAGTATTGCTTTATTTGGTGATATATTGTCAACAGCTTTTATTCTAAAGCCCCAGCATCCTTTTCAGCACCTTCCCCGTCTGGTTCCACTCATCAATCCAGACAAGTCTCACGCCAAGATGAGCCACCGACTCCTCAAGCCATATCTTCTCCTGAATCGTGTTAGGCTTCTTGCGAATCCAGAAATGCTCTGTTGCATCCTTGCAGTCAAGCCCATTTTCCTTAAACTCAGCCATCTTGTTGGCGTGAATCCATGAGAGCCAGCGTCTCATATTCGCATCAGTGAGGGATACGCCGCAGAATACCACCCTCCTGTTCATGCAGTTATCTATAAAGCTTGTAGCCTGCCATGAGAATGAGTTGTTAGCAAGCTCAAGATAATTATCCTCGGTAAGCACCAGCTTGTCACTCGCAAGATGTCCCTTTCTGGCACTGTAGCCGTTAATCGGAATTACACCGTGGCAGTGAAAATATGGTATTCTGTCATGCTTCTGGACATGAATGCTGTTGGCGATTCTGTCAAAGAGCACCCTGTTGCTGTTGCCGGTCTGCATGTAATAGAAATTGAGCAGCGTCAAAAATACAGCCTCAACATTAAAGCTTAGAATTGAGCGCGGTCCAACTCCCTCATGCACCGCATCTATGACGACCTTCGCCATAAGATTGGCACTCGTCGTCGCGAACATTCTGTCTATAATGCCGGAGTATGTTGCCCAGTTCTCCTTCGTTATACATGATAAATGCTCCGTCTCATGTATCTTGACAAATGTATCCCACTCCTGTGCCGTGAGCGCTGTCCTTATCGGACGGTATATCTCATCGGACAGAAGCCCTATGAACTCCTTGTCACTTAAATGCATGTGATTCTGCACCGCCTGAATCATCGCCTCAGGTGAGAAGTCCATCTTTCTGTATACATCTATATCTATAATCTCATTTTTGCTGCAGTTATTTTTGATGAGCAGCTCAACCAGTGTGTACCAATCAGCAAGTGCCGGAACTGATGTCCCGGCACCCACACACAGCGACCAGCCGTTTCGCTTGGTCACATCCCTTAATACAGGCTGGATTGTCTTTATATCCAAACCTTTTTTTGCCATAAAATTAATGTCTCCTAAAATAAGATATCATTTCCTATACCAACCACAATCATAATATGCACTGCAAAACTGCCCTTGGCATCATACCTGCCAGTAAAGCGGACATTCGCAATCCGCATATTATAGCTTCATAGTCTTATAACAGAAAAAACGTCTTTGTAAATTCAATATCTGCTTCAACCTGCGATATCAGCTTGTCCACCGTATCGAATTTTATCTCCGGTCTTTCAAAATGGAACAGCTCCACCCTTACCTCTTTGCCATACATATTCTCCTCATGGTTAAGCAGATGTGTTTCAACGCTTATTCTCTCCGAATCGTCAAATGTAGGTCTGACACCGATATTGGTTATCGCGTAGTATTCATTGCCATCCACAATAAGCTTAGATGCATACACTCCGTATGGGGGAAGCAGCTTTTCCGGGGAAGGATATATATTGACTGTCGCAAACCCCATCTCCTTTCCAAGATGTCTGCCTTCCTCAACCCTGCCCATTATCATATACGGATAACCCAGAAGGATATTGACATTCTCCATGTTTCCAAGCTGGATTTCTCCGCGGATCCATGTACTGCTTATTTCCCTCTGTTCATATTTTTCCTTTTCAACAATATGAACCTCGTAGTTGTACAGCTTCTGTGCCGCCATGAGGACATCGCAGTTCCCGCTTCTATCCTTTCCGAAATGCCAGTCTGTTCCTACAACCACATGTGCAGCGTTAAGATTGCCAAAAATAACCTTCTTGATAAACTCAAGCGGCTCCATTGACGCTGTCTCCTCGTTGAACGGATATTCAACCAGATAGTCAACGCCGGCATCGGCAAACATTATTCTCTTTTCATAGTTGGTAGTTATCTGGGTACCCTCAAATTTCTCAAAGTGCAGGTTCGGCGGAACATCGAATGTAAACACAGCAAGCTTATACCCCTGTTCTCTTGCAATTCTTCCCGCAGTATTTATAAGCGCCATGTGTCCCATATGTATCCCATCGAATTTACCAAATGTGACAACCGTCCTATCAGGTATAGAAAACTGTGTAACACCATTAAATATATTCATATATCAACCTCTTCATACCCCGGATTATTCCCCACATGCGAACATTTTTACAGGATAATATTCCTTCTTCCTGTCATCAAGCTCATATATTCCATAGAATACACCATCACAGTACATTCTGACCGGAGAATACAGACCACAGCATATCCTGCTGTCAACCTTATTTCCGTTTTTTATAAGCTTAAAATATTCTTCCCCCGCATGCACAGGCATATACTCCTCAAACATCACATCCACAGGAATGACTTCTTCGGACAATCTATCCTCGTCCTTAAGCTTCTGTAATTTCTCAAGCGTAAGTGCTTCTGAAAGCGTGAATCTTCCAACCTGTGTACGGCACAGCCTGTCCATACACGCACCACACCCAATCTGCGCGCCTATATCCCTGCACAGTGAGCGGATGTAGGTTCCCTTACCGCAGTGGACCCGCATTGTAAAGTAAGGAAGCTCCACAGAAATCAGCTCTATAGAATAAATCTCCACATGTCTTGCCACCCTGTCAATCTCCTTGCCCTCACGCGCAAGCTCATAGAGACGCTTTCCGTCCTTTTTAATCGCAGAGTACATTGGCGGTATCTGGTCATACCCACCTGTAAAGCCTTCAAGAACCCTTTTGATATTATCTGCAACGCCTTCACTGTCTCCGGCAAAGAACTCCCCGGCAAGCTCTCTCTTTCCGGTCTCGGTTCCCGTTGTATCCTCAGTATCGGTTGTGACACCAAGGAGAACCCTCGCCTCATACACCTTGCTTCTGTCCGTTATCATATCCACAAGCTTGGTTCCGTTGCCAAGGCACACCGGAAGTACTCCTGTCGCAGCCGGATCCAAGGTTCCTGTATGCCCGATTTTTCTCTGTCCGAATATCCCGCGCAGCTTTGCGACAACATCATGCGATGTGAAGCCCGCTTCCTTATAAACATTTATAATTCCGTTATACAATAATGTATCCTCCCTATCTCTGTGCGGAATTAAACTGAAGTTCAACAAGTGCGCCGATATTATTGATGATATCCCTAGGGTCATTCGCTGCCATGTCGAAGCCTGCTGCCCTGATATGACCGCCACCGCCGAATCTCTTGGCAATCTTGCTTACATCCACTATGTTCTTTGAACGCATGCTCACCTTATATTCATTCTTCTCTGTCTCATACAGGAATATTGCCACCTCAACCGTATCATTAAGCCGAAGCTGCTCCACAACGCCTCCGAGATCCTTGCTTGTAACACCGTAAAACTCCATATCCCGCTTTGTCAGTACAGTAAAAATACATCTTCCGTCACAGAACTGTACGCTCTCAAGAAGTGCCTTGCCAAGAACCTGGCTCTGTCTGTAGGTTCTCATGTAAAAAGTATTATCTATAATATTAGTAAAATCTATACCTTTTTCCATAAGTTTCCCTGCAATCTGCATCGTGCGCGCTGTCACACCCTGATACTTGAATACACCCGTATCATGGATAATTCCAAGATAAAGGCACTCCGCTGTGCTCTTAGAAATCTTATCCGGGTTCATCGCCTCATATATAAGCTCACTGCATGATGAAAGCTTAGGAGAAATCATATTCATATCTCCTATCTCCTGTCCACTTATATGGTGGTCGAATACAACTGTTTTCCCGGCTTTCTCAAAGCATTCCCTGAAATCCTCAAACCTGTCAAATGCTGCACAGTCGCATACGATAAATAAATCGTATAGCTTATTCCCATCAGCTTTTTCTTTTATCTTGTCACTGTTTCTTAAAAATAAAAATTTATCATTAATCGGCTGCAGACAGATATCAACATCCACCTGCGGCATATTATCACATATATAGTTGTACACACCCAGCGTACTGCCGACGCAGTCACCATCAGGTCTTATATGGCCTGTGATTCCTACAGTCTTTACCCCCTGCAGTATCTCATCAAGATATATCATTCGTGATTCTCCTTGTTAACCTCGTCAATAATTTTAGACATTCTCACACCATACTCTATAGACTGGTCAAGTATAAAATGTATCTGTGGCGTATTTCTAAGGTTCACCGTCTTTGCAAGCCGGCTTCTTATAAATCCCTCCGCACTCTTAAGCCCCGCAATTGTAGCTGCCTGGGCAGCCTCATCACCGTAAACACTTATATATGCCTTGCATTCCTTAAGATCCGGTGTGACATCCACTGCAACAACCGATGTCAATGGACTGATATTAGGGTTCTTGACCTCATTGCGGATAATATTGCTGAGTTCCTTCTGAACCTCCCCATTGATTCGGGAATTCTTAATACTATTTTTACGCATATTTACTCCATTTCCGAGCGAATAAAAATTAAACTCTTATTTTAACACTACAAGCCGGGGACATCAGCCCCGGCTTATTTTATTATTGCTCTGCAGATTGAAGGCACCCTGTACATCCTGAATATACAGCGTCAGGGTTATGCCCTCAGGCTTATGTTACCTTGGCACCTCTACCATAATGTATGCCTCAATCTGGTCAAGCTCCTTGATGTCATTGAACTTTTCAAGAACAATACCACACTCGTAGCCCGCCTTGACCTCCTTAGCATCATCCTTAAATCTCTTAAGTGAAGCAAGAGGTCCTTCGTATATAAGCTCCCCTTCTCTTGTAACACGAACCTTGGAAGCCTTCGTAATCATACCATCTAACACATACGAGCCTGCAATCGTACCTACACCTGATGCCTTATAGGTCTGGCGTACCTCAGCATGACCGATAACCTTCTCCTCGTATATAGGATCAAGCATACCCTTCATCGCTGCCTCGACATCCTCAATCGCCTGATAGATTACTCTGTAGAGTCTTACATCAACCTTCTCGCGGTCTGCAATCTCTCTTGCCATATTATCAGGACGTACGTTGAAGCCGATAATAATCGCATTAGAAGCGGAAGCAAGAATGACATCGGACTCGTTGATGGCACCAACACCTGCATGCACAATCTTTATCACAACCTCCTCGTTGGAAAGCTTCAGCATGCTCTGCTTAACTGCCTCCACAGAGCCCTGCACGTCAGCCTTGATGATAAGACCGAGCTCCTTAACATTACCTGCCTTGATCTGTGAGAACAGGTCATCAAGTGAAAGCTTGCTCTTGGTATCGTCAAGAAGCTTAACTCTTCCCTCACGGATGAAGGTATCAGAGAATGCTCTCGCCTCCTTCTCAGTTGCAGGAGATACGAATATCTCACCGGCACCAGGAACATCATTAAGTCCCAATATCTCTACAGGTGTTGCCGGACCTGCTTCCTTAATCTTGCGTCCCTTATCATCTATCATTGCTCTTATCTTACCAAAGCATGGACCAGCTGCCACAGCGTCTCCGACATGAAGTGTACCCTTCTGTACAAGAAGTGTAGCGACAGGACCTCTGCCCTTATCAAGCTGTGCCTCAATGACAAGACCTCTTGCACGACGGTTAGGATTAGCCTTTAACTCTCTCATCTCTGCTGTGAGCAGAACCATCTCAAGAAGATTATCGATACCTTCCTTAGTATGTGCAGAAACAGGTGCAAATATTGTATCTCCGCCCCAGTCCTCTGCTACAAGTCCGTACTCAACAAGCTCCTGCTTAACCTTCTCAATATTTGCATTAGGCTTATCTATCTTATTAACCGCAACAATTATATCAATGCCTGCTGCCTTGGCATGGTTGATAGCCTCTATAGTCTGTGGCATTACACCATCATCAGCCGCAACGACAAGAATCGCTATATCTGTTGCCTGTGCTCCACGCATTCTCATTGCCGTGAATGCCTCATGTCCCGGTGTATCAAGGAAGGTAATCTTCTGGCCATTTATCTCAACTGTGTATGCACCGATGTGCTGTGTGATACCACCGGCCTCTCTCGATGTGACACTGGTTGAACGTATTGCATCAAGCAGAGAGGTTTTACCATGGTCAACGTGTCCCATTACACATACAACAGGTGGTCTTGGAACAAGTGTAGCCGGATCTTCCTCTTCCTCCTTAAGAAGCTCAGCAATGACATCTACCTTCACCTCATGCTCACAGATACAGTTAAACTCAAGTGCAATCTCCTCAGCAGTATCAAAATCAATTTCCTGGTTAACTGTTACAATAGTTCCCTTAAGGAAAAGAGTCTTAACTACTGCTGCAGGCTGAAGCTTCATCTTCTCGGCAAGCTCCTTGATTGTAAGCACATCCGGAAGTACAAGTGTCTTGATTGTATCCTCTTCCTCCTGTGGCTTCTGTGTTACCGGCTTATTATTCTTAACAGTCTTTTCAAGTCCCTTGGTGTTCTCTTTTTTGTCCTCGCGGTCATACTTATTGCGGTCATTTAAGCGGTTCTCACGCTCACGGCTTCTCTGCTCCTTAGCCTCACGGACCTCTCTTGCGTCGCCCATTCCGCCCTTAGCATCTGCATCCTTTGCGAAATTATCCCTGTTACCACCTCTGAAGTTACCGTTTCCGCCCGGTCTTCTGTTATCGCCTCTGTCATTTCTTCCGCCGTCTTTATTAAAGCCGCCATCCTTGTTAAAGCCATCTCTGTTTCCGGAAGGACGGTTTCCATCACGCCTGAAGCCGTTGTCCCTGTTTCCATCAGGACGGTTTCCGTCACGTCTGAAGC
>DNFT01000002.1 GCA_003486385.1 Eubacterium sp.
TAAGAACTCTGATAAAGTGTTCTATATGTTCGCCACCGAAGCAGGCATACATCCTTGTATGCATTGCTTCTGAACCGGCATCCGTGCCGGTTCTGGCTAGGGTGTGAACAGAGCTCTAAGAACATCTAAGCTTCTCCCAAAAGCCGTGATATGCATAAATATAATACGTTATACACAGCTAGGTATGTAGCATGTTTTGATACCCGAATCCCGCGCAACACAGAAAAAGACCGGCAGCCCCCATATACGCCATGGACGCTGCCGGTCTTTTATCACATGTTACTCAACAGGTTTATACCTTGTGAACACCTTATCCCCTCCGACAACCTGCTTGGTTCCGTCTGAGTCGACAATCACATAATCCCCCTCCTGAATAAAGGTCACTCCTCTTCTGTGTCTTATATAAGGACACACAATCGAACCATTATCGCGCACAACCTTTAAAAGCTTGTCAGTGATAATCCAGCCCTTCGTGACTATATCCGAGAAAAGCTCAAAGCCATCCTCTAACCCCTTTCCAAGCTCATATTTCGTTACCTCTGCCTCCATAGGAATCCTCGTACACTTCATAAATACCGCCTCCGTTTCTTTACATTATGTATTTAGCTTTGAAAATATTTATCCTCAAACTTATCAACAGGTATCGGCTTTGAAAAATAGAAGCCCTGAAACATTTCACAACCAATCCCGGACAGAAAGTCCAGCTGTTTTTCTGTCTCCACGCCCTCTGTGATGACATCCATATTGAGTGCCTTAGCCATAGTTATTATGAATTTAAGGATTTTCCTGCTCCGCTCCTGATTATCTGTCTCACGAAGAAATAACATATCTATCTTGAGCAGGTCTGCCTTAATATCCTTAAGTGTATTAAGTGAGGAATATCCGCTTCCGAAATCATCTATCTCTATCTGGAAACCAAATTTCTGAAGCCTGTCTAAAATTTCCATATGCATCTTTACATCCGACATTATGACAGTCTCCGTAATCTCCAGATTAAGGTGCTTAGGCGCTATCCCATACCTTCTGACGATATCTGTAAGCACCTTATACAAATCAAGATAATAGAAATCCTTGGCTGATATATTTACCGAAATGTGGTAATCCTCATATCCGGCAGCATTCCATTCCTTAATCTTCTCTGCCGCCTTCTCCCATATAAAATTGTCAAGCTTATATATTATTCCCGTCTTCTCCAATATCCCTATAAATGAATCCGGATACAGCAGACCTCTCTTAGGATGCTTCCACCTTACAAGTGCTTCTGCACCAAGAAGTGCACCTCTGCTGTCGAGCTGAGGCTGCAGATACATACAGAATTCCCCATTTTCCAATGCCTTATCGAATTCCGCAACAATACTCTTTTCATGCATCAGCCGTTTCATATCGCTCTCATCATAATATGAAATTACCTGATTATAGTCTCCCTTTATTCTCTCAATTGCCATATTCGCTTTATCGTACATCGTCTGAACAGGCTCATTTACATCCTTAATCTCATATACACCTGCATACACATGCAGCTTGTATATTCTGTCCTCCATCAATGAACACAATATTTTTATATTATCAAGCAGATACTTCTCATCAAAATCCTTTTTAAGCACAATCTGTACAAATCTATCCCCTGCAATCCTCCCCAGAACAGAATTTCCTGCTCCTTTTTCCTTTAGAAGCTCCGCTTCCTTTTCAAGTATCTCATCACCCTTATCATCGCCGAACAGCTCATTCACCAGCTTGAAATCCTTGATATTAGAAGCAAGCATATACATGCTCTCACCGGCATGCTCCCTGATAAAGCTCTCAGCCTCATCAAAAAAGCTCTCCCTGTTATATACCCCTGTAAGCCGGTCATGCGTCGCACGGTACTTTTCATCCCTAAGGCGCTTCATGTCCTCCGTCTTATCCTCTATTCTGAAGAAACAGCCGATTGACGTCCCATCTTCATCGTACATGCTGCGATACTCAAATCCAAAGAAACGCTTAACTCCGCCAACTGTCAGCTCGTCCTCCCAGTACACACTGTCCCTGCCCTGATTCTGCCCATGCCAACGTACATACTGCTTCTCAAGCCTATCGATGTCTTCCGCCTCATTCCACGCTGTAAAAAGCTTCTTTGCAGCCTGATTCACATACACACAGCTTCCATCAACATCAAAGCATATAACGCCGTTGCCAATCTCTTCAATAACGTATGACTGCGTCCTCAGCGCAAGATTTTTTGGTGTGTAATAAAGAGTAAAATATCTTACCAAGGGACCCATTATAGCATAAAAAAGCACTGAAAAATCAATCTCAAACCCGACGAACAGAAATCCTGCATTCACCATAATAACTACCGCAAGCAGAATGAGTATCACCGCATACTTCTTTCTGTAAAATCTCGGTGACACAATCGTCTTATATATGAGTGCGATAAACGTCAGCGCAACCATCACGTAGCACAGCGCAAGATGTATGCCCATACAGCCATGCGGCTGCGATGTCCAGTAGTACTGCCCATTACTCCCATCATATAACTGTATCATTGAAAATACATGTCCGGTAAAATTATTCACCAGAATACTTATGGAATCAAGCAGAATCATAACAAACAGAATGGTTCTTGGCAGTCTTGTAACCAGCCTGACCTCGGTATACTCCATCGCATAATCCGTAAGCTGGTATGTCAGCCAGCCAACACTCAGATAATACATTCCCAGCAAAAAGCACGCCGGCTGCCTTCCATATCTCGCAGCTATCAGATAAAGTGCATAGAGCAGTGCAGTCATCGCCCCTGCAAATATCACCTTAATTACAGGTCCGGTCATCTTACTTCTGCTCCTTGCCGCCTTGACAATGGAGCCAATAAGTAATGCTGTCAAAATTATATATAAAACGGCAAAACTCGTTCTCAACATATTTTTGTCCCCCAACCCTTTTATTGTCCTAATTTTACCATATTTCAAAAAAAATGGCAAACAACATTGCTGTCATCTGCCATTAAATTTGTATATTTTACTATCCCCTTGCCAGCTTCCCTCTGATTTTGGTGGAAGCAAACTCAATGATGAGCACAAGAACCATAAGTCCCCATATAAATGCTCCTACCATAGCCCATCTACGGCTGTTAAGGCACTGCATAAGCGAAGCTCCGATACCACCTGCACCTACAATACCGAGTGTTGTGGCATCCTTAAGATTGATGTCAAATCTGTATATTGTTGTCGATATGAAGCTCGCTGTGAGCTGTGGAAGCACACCATAACGAATCTTCTGGAACGGTGTACATCCCATGGCATCAAGGCTCTCCAGAATCTTGGTATCGAGATCCTCAATCGCCGTTATATACATCTTGGATATCATTCCTATAGAACATACCGACTGGGTGACAACTCCACAGAATGCACCCGGTCCTGTAACTCTTATCCACATAAGTGCCCATACAAGGCTCGGTATGGTTCTGATAAGCAGGATAAACACCCTGAAAATGTATGCCACCGGCTTCGGCATTATCGTTGTCGATGCAAGAAAAGCAAACGGTATCGCCAGTATCGCACCGAACAATGTACCAAGAACGGCAATCGCTATCGTCTGGAACAGAAGATACGGCACATCGGAATCTCCTGTACCGAACATTAGCTTGGTATCCGGGTGAAACACACCATGCATAACACCCTTGGCAACCTCCGTACCTGTTGCCGTCATTCCGGAAAAATGTATATCGGAAGCCGACCATCCGATTATAACCGCAATTACAAGTACTATTCCAAGATACAGAAGCCACTTGTGAGGTTGTCTTTCATACATTTCAAGAACCGTCAGCTTCTTCTCAGCCCTATCCAAAATACTTTCCGCATTTTCTTTTTTATTTACAGTACTTTTTCTATTTTTACCCATGTCTATCTCCATGCTTTCCTAATACTTAGCTGAGCTTCTTTCTCAGATATTCACTGAAAAACTCAATCGCAACAACAACCACAAACAGCGCAAGGAGTACCATTCCAAGTCCATTGTAATCGCGCCATCCGATACGCTCATTGATGGTTATTCCAAGACCGCCTGCGCCTACATATCCAAGAATTGCTGAGGCTCTTACGTTCATCTCAAAGCAGTAAAGGCTGTGGCTTAAATATACAGGGAGAATCTGCGGAATACATGCCGACCAGAAAGCCTGAAATTTATTCGCGCCAAGCGCTTCCATAGCCTCAAACGGGCCCATATCTATAGTCTCTATGCTCTCATAAAGCATCTTAGCCACAACTCCGAATGTAAATATCGCGATGGCAAGTGTTCCGGCAAATGTTCCAAGTGAGAAAATAAGCGCACATACCAGCGCAATAATAAGTGTAGGCACCGTTCTTACAAGAGCCAGTATAAATCTGATGACGCTCACAACAACACGATTGTGAATAATATTGCTTGAAGCAAGCACCGCAAAGGGAAGTGCAGCCGCACAGCCTATAACAGTACCTAAGACGGACATTTTTATAGTGTCGATAAGCGGTGATATAACCTTGCCAAAGAAGCTCCACTTTGGATGGAAAATCTTGCCAAGAATTACAAAAAGCTCATTTATTCTCGAAAAGACCGTAACGAAGCTGAAGCCGGTCATCTTAAATGCCCAGAAAAGCACAATGAACAGCACAATAAGTATGAGCGGCATTCTGCTTCTGGGTCTTACCGTTGTATGTCCATTGGCGATAGTGATAACCTGCGGCTTGAATATGCGGTCAAAAAGCTTGACCTTAGCCTTAGGTGCCTTGTACTCTTCACTCATAAACGCACCTCCTAGTTATCGGACTTCTCTGTAGTAGGAACCGCTGTGCCATTGTACACCTCGTCAAGCTGTTCCTGAGTAATGCTTGAAGCAGGTCCGTCAAAAACAATCTCTCCCGCTCTTACGCCAATCACACGGTCACAATAGTTGAGTGCCAGGTCAACATGGTGTATGTTCAGAAGAATGGTAATCTTATATTCCTTGTTGATTCTCACGAAATCACTCATAACCTGACGCGCTGTAACCGGATCAAGGCTCGCAACAGGCTCATCGGCAAGAATAATTGAAGGATTCTGGTTTAAGGTTCTTGCAAGTGCAACTCTCTGCTGCTGTCCTCCCGAGAGCTGGTCACATCTTGTATATGCCTTGTCAAGGATACCTACCTTATCAAGGCTCTCTAAAGCCCTCATCTTCTGTTCCTTGGTAAATATTCCGAATAATACTCTCCAGAATGGCATATCCGGCACATCTGCTGTCAGCACATTCTTGATAACCGTGCTTCTTGATACAAGGTTAAAGCTCTGGAAAATCATTCCCACCTTGCGGCGGAAACGGCGCAGTGCCTTACCGCTAAGGCTCTCCACATCAACATCGTCTACGGTAAGTGTTCCCTGCTGTATATCATGCATACGATTAATACAGCGGAGAATAGTTGATTTACCGGCACCCGAAAGTCCGATAATCGCAACGAATTCTCCCTGTTCAATATTCAAATTCACATTTTTTAAGGCCGTAAAGCCATTCGGATAAGTCTTATATACATTCTTAAATTCAATCATTGTCTAATTCCTTTTTGTAAAGTAACAGCCCTTTCAAGCTGATATTTGCGAAAATGCGCAAATGGTTATTAACAGTCAAAGCCTGTTTTTCAATTAAAGGGGCACCCACACAGCTTGTGAGGTACCCCTTTTTTATCCGGAGCTATACCGTATTATTCTGAAACTGCCTTAAGTGCAGCACGAGCGCTATCATAATCTGCGTCTGTAGCGATTGCATAGCCTGCGTGGCTGTATACACCAAATATCTCTTTACCCTTCTCGGTATTGATGATATTTATAAAGCACTGCTGAAGAGCTTCCTTAAGCTCATCTGTATAATATGGGCTTCTCTTTGAAATAGCAACTGTATCGTTGTAAATACCATCTGTTACACCGATTACGTTAAGCTCATTCCAGATAGACTCGCTTCTTCCCATACCCTGCTTGCCTGTTGAATCCTGCTGATCTGAAGCAAGCATCCAGCTCTCCTCATAATCGTTACGTCCATCAGCATAGCATACAATGATATCAACGCTCTCTGCTGCTGCGTAAGAGAATGCTGTGCCGTAGCCGGAATCAAGAGGAATAACATTAGCAAGATCACTTATCTTCTTGCCATCATAATTCTTCATAAGCCACATTGTAGGATAGATATAACCTGCTGATGAGGAAGTCTTCTGAACTGCCCATGTAGCCTTGTTAAGATCATCCCATGTAAGTGTCTCTCCGTTGTTAACCTTCTCTGCTAACTGCTTTCCGTACTCTGAAGGTGTTGCGTAGATAAGTGAACGGTAGTATGTAACCTGTGGACCGTTCTTCTGTGTTGC
Organism: Eubacterium sp.; assembly: GCA_003486385.1. Taxonomy (GTDB): domain Bacteria; phylum Bacillota; class Clostridia; order Lachnospirales; family Lachnospiraceae; genus CAG-882. Next base: position 6,342 of record DNFT01000002.1, read on the forward strand.
GTTGGCATCACCATTCCAGTCTGCCGGATTCTCGCTGTCGTTTGAAAGACCGTTACGTGTAGCCGTGAGGATAACATCTACATCATCTGAGTAGAGTGCATAAGTACCGCCCGGTAACCAGCCTACATCAATTGTTCCCGCTGACATAGCCTCGCCTGTTGCGTCGTAGCTCGTACCGACTGAGATATCTACTTCCCCGATATCATATCCCAGCTTAGCCATCTCTTCCTTAACAAGCTGTGGAAGCTCCTTCGTGCCTGTAATGATAACATCAGCGTCCTTAGAAGGAACGAACTCAAGTGTGAGCTTATCAAAGCTCTGCTTAACCTCATTTGATGCACCCTCTGTTGTGGTGGCATCTGTTGCCGCAGTAGTATCTGCTGCTGAAGTATCCGCTGCGCTTGTACCTGTTGTAGCTGTGCTGTCAGTTGGCTTGCTGTTACATCCGGTAAGCATTGTCATTGCTGCCATCATAACAGCAGCACCCTTTACAAAACCCTTTTTCATAATAAGGCTCTCCTTTGTGCATAGTTATCTCGGGTATCCCGAATTCGCACGGATATAATGTAGCATTGACACATATTTTTTTCAATACTTTTTCTAAGAATTTTTTAACATTATGCATTATTTTATTTACATTTTTACCTGTTTTTTACATTTAAGTTCATCCAAACACCACATCGAGCGTCATCATCACAGTAAATCCTGCCGCAAACATCAATGTACCTATATCACTCTGCTTTCCCTTTCCCTGTGCCATCTCTGGTATAAGCTCCTCGACAACCACATATATCATCGCACCTGCTGCGAAGCTTAAAAGATACGGAAGAACCGGAACAACAATGCCTGCTGCCATGATGGTTAAGACAGCACCCACAGGCTCCACCGCTCCCGACAGCACTCCGTAAAGAAATGACCTTCCCCTGCCTACACCGCGGCTTCTTAGCGGCATGGATATTATCGCGCCCTCCGGAAAGTTCTGTATTGCAATTCCGACCGCAAGCGCCATCGCCGACATAAGCGTTATTCCGGAATTACCGCTTATGCAGCCTGCATATACGGCTCCTACCGCCATTCCCTCAGGAATATTGTGCAGCGTGACCGCGAGGACAAGCATTGTCGTTTTTTTTAGGTTTGCCCTCGGTCCCTCCGCCTGCTCTGTGTCTGAATGCAGGTGCGGAATAATATTATCCAACAAAAACAGAAACAGAATCCCTGCCCAGAACCCCACAACTGCCGGAACAAATGACCACCTTCCCATACCCGATGCCTGACTAAGCGCAGGAAGTAAAAGGCTCCACACCGACGCCGCCACCATTACCCCGGCGGCGAAGCCGGTGAGAGCCCTCTGTAGTATGACATTCATCTCTTTTTTAACGAAAAGAACACATGCGGCACCAAGAGTGGTGCCTGCAAATGGAATAAGAAGTCCTGAAAGTACATCTGTCATGCTCCTACTGCCCCCTTAAAATTATTGTCATCTGTATTCCCTGATTTTTTTAACTCTCTTCTCATTAAAATCTTGACTGCCCTGCACACAGCGATTATTACAGCTGCTAAAATTATACCCTTCATAACATCCTCCTTTTCCGGCACCAGCTATGCCTGCTATATTATTATATGTAAGCTTCCATTGTATGTGACATCATACACGCTTTTAAGTTAATGTGTTTAGGTTAATATGTTTAAGTTAACATGTTTAAGTTAATACATTTAAGTTAGCTATGCCTAACTTCTATTGTCAGTATAGACTAACCCATGAAAAAAATCAAGAGTGTATGTTATTGTTTCATATAAATCGTTTCATATAAATATGACTTTCACACACACATTTTCAATATGTGGTACGTTATATACTTTGGATACGTGCATATCTAAAGGTAATTCTCTAAAGCTGTATTCAGATATCCACCTTTGTAACCGGAAATGAGCATGCTTATTCATGAATTTTATCTTCCTGCATACTACAAGCATCGCTTGCGGTACTGCCACCAATAAGTAGTTTGAAAACTTTATTTTCAAGCTTACCGCCTGAAGCCAAAAAAATCCCCACCTGATGATTATACTCGCTCCATGAAGTCAGACATAAAATCTGACAACCAGATACCGGTATAAATCAGGTGGGGATAATATTTCCTCAGACCATTGAGGACACTAACCAAAGTCAAAAACTATCTCACCAATGGCAATGATGCATCAATCTTTCTTCTTATTCTTCTGCTTCTCGCGCTTCTCTCTTAAGCGGCGCTCAACTCCGAAATCAACTCTTCCCTTCTCATTTCTTGCGTTGCCGTCGCGTCCGATACGCTCCTTCCTGCGGCGCTCTTCTTTTGAAGACTTCTCGCCTTTTTCACGGCGCTCGTCCCTGCCGGATTTCTCACCCTTCTCATGATGGTCATCCCTTCTGGATTTCCCACCCATTTCGCTGTAGCTGTCTTTTTCCTGCTTTCCGCCCTTACGCCTGCGCTCGTTCCTGTCGCTATCATCTCCGCGACGGTCATCGCGTCCGCCTCTGCGCTCGTCCTTATCTCCTCTTCGGCCACGTACGCCCTTGCGTCCATTCTCGTCCTCAAAATGACGCGCACGTCTTGGCTTATACACCTCAACAGGAATATCTTCAAGCTCTTCTCCCATGTGCAGCTTAAGGAATGCGGCTGCAAGCTCCATGGCTGTAACGTCATCGTCATTCATCTTATCGGCGATAATCTTGGTCATCTTGGTCAAATCCTTCTCGTTTCTGACCTCCATAACCTTTGACAAAATCTTCTGCGCCTTGACAGCAGTGATATCTGCTGCCGAAGGTATTGTGCGCGCCTTAATCTTGGTGTGGCACACATTCTCGATTTCCCTTATCTTGTATATCTCCCTTCCGACAACAAGTGTGAAGGAACGTCCTGTTCTTCCAGCTCTTCCGGTACGTCCTATTCTGTGGACATAATACTCGATATCCTGCGGAACGTCGTAGTTGAATACCGCCTCAACGTCATCCACATCAATTCCTCTTGCCGCAACGTCCGTTGCAATAAGAATCTCGACTGTGCCGTTTCTGAAACCGTTCATAACCTTGTCACGCTGGAACTGCGACATATCTCCGTGAAGTCCCTCAGCAAAGTATCCTCTGCCCTTTAACTCCTCAGTGAGGTCGTCTACCATCTTCTTAGTGTTGCAGAAGATGAGTGAGCGCTTAGGATTATAGTAATCTAAAAGTCTCGCCGTCACCTCAGCCTTGTTCTGCCGCTGAACCTCATAGTAATACTGCTTTACAAGCGGTATTGTAACCTCCTTTGCTGCAACCTTCACATGCACTGCATCCTTCTGGTAGGTGTGTGTGATGTCAAGGATAGGCTTAGGCATTGTAGCTGAGAACAATGCTGTCTGGTGATCCTCAGGAATCTCTTTAAGAATAGTCTCAATATCCTCACGGAAGCCCATGTTAAGCATCTCATCCGCCTCATCAAGCACGATAGCCTTGATGTTCTCAAGACGCAGTGTATGTCTTCTCATGTGGTCCATGACACGTCCCGGAGTTCCGACAATAATCGAGACATTACCCTTGAGTGAGCGTATCTGCTTGGATATATCCTGTCCTCCATATATAGGAAGAATCTTAATTCCATGCATGAACTTTGCAAACTTGCGAAGCTCCTCTGCTGCCTGAATTGCAAGCTCTCTCGTAGGACAGAGTATGATACACTGCACACCCTCAACCTCAGGGTCAATTCTCTGTATCATCGGTATTCCGAATGCTGCAGTCTTTCCTGTTCCCGTCTGTGCCTGACCGAGCACGTCACGTCCCTCAAGAAGTGCCGGAATCGCCTGCTGCTGTATCGGTGTCATCACCTCGAAGCCCATCTCCTGAACTGCGCGTATTATTCGCTCATCGATAGGTGCGTCCTCATACCTTACCGCATTGACTGCGCTCTCTGCATTCTTCATCTCCTCTGCTGTGTTTGTCATGTTTTCTGTTTTGCTGTTTTCCATTAAAATAATTACTCTCTGCTTTCTATATATTAATATTTTCTTCTGTCAATTCCTGTTCTCTTATAAAAATCAGCCTTATCCCGATACATCAGTTTCTCCGCCTCCGTCAAAAGCGCGTCCTGGTTTCTTGGTGCCTTGTCAGTCCACACCTCACCCACAGCCATGTTGACACCGTGTGCCTTCATGTCCTCCTTCAAAAGACGTACATGCTCGCTAAGCTCCTCCCTGGTCACACCGTTGGCAGCCGCTAAGAATTCATCTCCGCCTATCCTGAACAGCCCATAACCATCAAACACTCTTCTGAGACTTTCACAGGCATCCTTAAGCAGCCTGTCACCCATCTCATGTCCCTGGGTATCATTAACCTTCTTAAGCCCGGTCACATCGCAATAGACAATGCCCATACTTCTGTTCACATCCACCTTGCTCATATATTCATTGAGCGCGTATCTGTTTCCAAGCCCGGTAAGCTGGTCGTTGTAGCTCATAATCTCGAGCTCCTTCATAAGATTTCTTCTCCTTATGCATGAGATTATGAAGTGACCAAGTATGTGCAAAATATTAGAAGCATACCTGAGTGTCTCGACCGGCGGATTATCAACACCATAGAAGCCTATAGCCTGTTTATTGTCATAAAGCGGAACAACAACAAGCGAATGTATATCCTGCCTCCTGAGGTTCTCATACTGAAGCGGGTCACTCTCCTTGATATCCTCCAGATCTGCAATCATTATATACCTGTTCTCAGCAAAATTTCTGTACCATTCAGCACACACATCCGCCTGAACATTCTGCAGTGTGTGCTTCTGCGGCTCCACACCGACCGCCGTCCATTCGTAGGTATTGTCATCCCCTCCAAGCTCATTCTGCTCAAATATATATGTCCTCTCTCCCTTGAGTGCCTTACCTATATATTCAAGCACAATCTGTAATGACATATCCGGTGTCGGCGCCTGAAGTGCACTTCTTAGTGCCTCGTTTGAGATTGCCTCGATGTTCTCATAGCGGCTCGCATCCTCGCACTCATGGTCATGCCCCACTGCGTCAGCATCAATCGCAAGCTCCACCCTGTATCTTCTGCCGCCATCGGTTACAAGTGTATCCTTTATCGCAAAATCCTTGTCAAGCAGAAGATTGTAATGCCTCCATTCAATAAACTCTCCTTCACAAAGCTGTTTATTGTTGCAGACGGCACAAGGTGCTGAGCAATGCTGCAGCACCTCATAACATTTCTTTCCAGCTATCTCATCTAACGAATGAATGCCGTACATCCTGAGTGCCTTTTTATTCATATATACCAGTTCATCCGTATCTATGTCCGAAGCATACACACATTCGTTCATATTTTCAAAAAATTCCCAAATTTTCATGGCATACACCTTTTTTCCGGACAAAGCAATATTTTCCAATATCTTCATCCACAGTCCTTTTTTCGTAACAGTATATTGACAAATACATGTCTATTATACCTACTTGCATGCCAAAATTCAAGAAACTTTTGACTATTCATTTACAATATTATAATACGATTTTGATGTAATTCTGTACACAATAACATAAAATACCGCAAACACAAGCGCACATACAACATTTACCAGTGCAAAAAAGCCCTTATCGCTAAATCCGAAACACAGCAGAAGCTTACTCACAATCGGGAAAGCGAACGCAAGATGTACACATGCCATTATAATAGGCAGAAAAAATACCGTGAGCATCTGGGAATTGATACTGGACTTAATATCTTTTTGGTTCATGCCAAGCTTTTTCATAATCTCGAAGCGCCCGCCGTCCTCATAGCCTTCAGTAACCTGCTTATAATATATGATAAGCACCGTGGCAAGCACAAATATTATTCCAAGGAAAATCGCAAGGAACAGGAGTGCACCGAACATTGTGTAGAAATTGTCTCTCTCAGCCTCCCTGCCCTCAACATTCACATGGGTAATCCCGGCAAGGTACGCCTCATTTTCCTTATATTCCCGGTTGAACATGCTGTTAAGCTCATTCGCAGCAACGATTTTTCCTGCCTCACTGCCTGTCATGTCAAAATTATAGAACCATGATATTATCACTCCACTGCTGCCCGGCGTATTGATTATAGGAAGCACTATATCCTTTGGGTTGTTCACAATAATATACATTCCCGGAAGCACATTGTATGCTTCCGTTCCATTGGCTATGAACCTTCCGATGATATTTTTTACCTTGTATTGCGGTCCATCGTCCCCTAGAACCAGCTCATCAGGTGAGACATTCTTAGAGCTTCCCATTCCCTTCGTGAAGCATACAAGCGCCTCATCATCATCGAGCTCCACATTCTCATCCATCAGGCGGTTGTAATCATCCAATGAGATTGCAAACATCTGATATATGGTCGGCGACAGTCCGGCACTGTAGTAATCTGTGGTCTCATAATCTGTGTAATTAATTTTTCCGTTCGCATAGGCACATGAAAATATAGCCGCCGTATAATCGGTTAAATCCACAATCTCCTCACCCGCAGCTCCCACACAGCTCTTTACGGATTCCTTCATATCCCCCATATAATTTTCCATATCCGAATAGCTGTTAAAAACTGTCGTGAGATTGATATCCCTCGGATACCTGTTTCTCACAACACTCTCCTCACCGGCATAAAGACATACCGTTGCCGATAACATTACAAGCACCATCGTGCAAAGCACACATATTGAGGCAAGACCTGCGCCGTTTCTCTTCATTCGATATAGCATCGATGACACCGACACAAAATGATTGGTCTTGTAGTAATAGCGCTTGTTCTTCTGCAGCAGACGGCACATTGTCACCGAGCCTGCTATAAACAGCAGATATGTGGCTATTATTACCATTATAACTGCCACAAAAAACATACTTAGAGCGCTCAGCGGGTCCTCTATCGTCACGGCAATGTAGTACGCTCCTGCGAGGATAACTACACCGCACAGTGCAATGAACCAGTTCGCTTTAGGAGGCTTCTCTCCCCTGTTCTCGCTCCTTAGCAGGTCAACCGGCTTTGACATTCTGACCTGTCTCACCATGTTGACAAAAAGAAGTACATATATTACGCCAAAAACCTTCAATGTCATAAACAGCGCTTCCGTGTTCACTGTTATATTATAATTATTCTCCCCCTTGATTGCATACATCATGGCAAGCTCGCCAAGCTTCGCAAACACTATGCCGAACATAAGTCCTGCAGTGAGCGATATGAACGCAATCTGAACGCTCTCCCAGAATAAAATTCTCGCCAGATTGCCCTTTCCCATACCGAGCACATTATACAGACCGAATTCCTTTTTCCTTCTCTTCATCAGAAATGAGTTCGTGTAAAAAAGGAACAGCACCGCAAAAATTATTATCACATAAGTTCCCATTCCAAGCATTTCCGCCATAAACGAACCACCTCTGATTGTTTTTAGCAGCGGATCTCCGGCTAAAAATGCAATTATATAGAACATCATCACCATTCCGGTACATGTCAGTATGTACGGAAGGTAGAATCTCCTATTTTTTCTTATACTGTCCCACGCAAGATGCGGGTAAAAACCTATTCCCATTTTTTATCCTCCTGCATACTGCAAGCACCGCTTGCAGTACTGCCACCAATAAGTAGTTTGAAAATTTTATTTTCAAACTTATCCCCATTCTTTGCAAAAGTTCATTGTCTTAGCACATTTTAAAACAAAAAACTCAGTCACCTCAATCTTTCTTCCCCGTCGCAAGCACCGTGAGCATATCCGCTATCTTGCGGTAAAATTCGTCCCCGGTGTCATCCCCACGGTAAATCTGGTGAAATACCTCTCCGTCCTTTATGAACAATACTCTCCCCGCATGGCTTGCCGCCTTAGCCGAATGTGTCACCATGAGAATGGTCTGCCCCTTCTCATTAATCTCCCCGAAGAGCCTTAGCAGCTCATCCGTCGACTTGGAATCCAGCGCCCCGGTAGGCTCATCTGCAAGTATCAGGCTCGGATTGATTATCAGCGCCCTCGCCACCGCCGCCCTCTGCTTCTGACCGCCCGACACCTCATACGGATATTTTTTTAACAACGGCTCAATTCCAAGCTGCACCGCAAGCGGTATCAGTCTCCGCTTCATCTCCGCATGCTTCTCCCCCGCAAGCACCAGCGGAAGGTATATATTGTCCTCCAGCGTAAATGTGTCGAGCAGGTTGAAATCCTGGAACACAAAGCCAAGCTTATCCCGCCTTAGCTGTGAAATCTCCTTCTCGCTCAGCTCTGACAAATCCTGACCCTCGAGTCTTATCCTCCCGCCTGTCGGCTTATCGAGTGCCGCCAGAATATTCAACAGCGTTGTTTTACCTGACCCCGACTCACCCATAACAGCCACATACTCGCCCTTCTCCACAGCAAAGGACACATTCCTAAGTGCCTCCACCTTATTCCCACCGAATCTTGTGGTGTATGTCTTTTTGATATTTGCTGCCTCTAATAAACTCATATTTTCCTCCATCCTGACTGTCACCGGCAATTATATAGCTTCATCTTATAATGCCTTACAACAGACAATTTTCTTTCGCCCCATGAAATTTCTTTCAATGCAAAGCTATTATATCTCATTTATCTTTTTTCTCCCCACAACATTACTATAACAAAAAAGGAAATGCAGCTCCATCTAATCGGCTTACATTTCCTTATGCAAAACTTACATTTGTGTAAGAATTTGCTTATCACTATTCAACCTCAAGCTTATCTCTTTCAAGCCCTATGATTATGGTTGTCCCATGCCCCGGAGCTGACTCCGCCTTGATGCTGTGCCCGAGATTGTCGCATATCCGCCTGCACAGATAGAGCCCTATTCCGCTCGCCTTTCTGTCAGCCCGTCCGTTAAAGCCCGTGTATCCCTTATCGAATATCCTCGGCAAATCCTCAGCCGCGATGCCTATTCCGGTGTCACTTATCACAAGCCTGTCCCCGTCACATTTGATGCTGATGCTTCCCGAAGAAGTATATTTCACCGCATTTGACAAAACCTGCTCCACCACAAAGCCCAGCCATTTCTCATCGGTGAGCGCAACCTCGTCCGTATGCTCATACTCAAGCGCAAGCTTCTTCATTATGAACTGTGGCGCAAGCCTTCGCACTGCCGGGCGAATAATGTCATCAACCCTGTATTCCTTAATCACATAGTCCGTGAAATCCGAATCAAGCCTCAAAAAGCACAGCACCATCTGAACATACTGCTCCACCCTGAACAGCTCCGCGCGCAGCCTCCTTGAATCCTCCGAGTCCTCCTTCTGTAATATCAAATGCATTGAGGCAATCGGCGTCTTAATCTGGTGCACCCACATGGTATAGTAGTCGACCATGTCCGAATATTTCATGTTCATGGAGTCATTCAATCTCATTCCCCCATTTTTAAGACGTTCAATTATTTCAAGAAGCTCATTTTCTATCTCATCAGTAGTATTCACCTGTTTTCTTATCTCGGCAGTATCCAGTATCTTTACGAACTCACTGTCATCTCCGACTGCCCTTTGAAGGATTTCCTGCATATTTTTCCATTTTCCATATTCTGAACACGCCATGATAGCAAATGCCGCAGCCATTATCACCATGCAGACAAGTGCCGGGTATAACACTGCTGCAACAGTTACTCCATACATCCAGAAGGTAAATGCAAATATGGCACTGCACACCAGAACCATCAGAAATGACTTCTTCTTACTTATTATGTAGTTTAATATAAAATGAATTTTTCTGTTCATGTGTCATTCCCTGTTTTTCAATTATATATTTTTTCAGAAAGCCCGCATTCCACAAATCTGTACAGCTTCATATGTTATCGTATTTCTGAACACACAGCTACGCAGCACTATGTATAACTGTATTTCCTAATGCTTACGTACACAGCTTAGTCTGCCTGCACAATGTATCCCACACCGAACTTCGTCCCGATGAAATCCTTAAGTCCGGCATTATCAAGCTTCTTTCTCAGCCTGTTCACATTCACTGTGAGGGTATTCTCATCGACAAAGCTGTCACTCTCCCACAGCCTCTCCATAAGACTCTCCCGGCTGACCACCTTGCCCCTGTTCTCCATAAGCGTTAGAAGAATCTTATACTCGTTCTTGCTCAAATCTATATTTTTCCCCTGATATGTAAGCGTGTTGTCCGACATGTTGAGCATCGCTCCATTGTGCTCAATTATGCTCACTGACGCAGCAAAATCATAGCTTCGCCTCAGCATCGCCGACAGCTTTGCAATCAGCACATTCCTGTCAAACGGCTTCGCGATAAAATCATCTGCACCCATATTCATCGCCATGAGTATATTCATATTGTCTGATGCCGACGATAGAAATATTATCGGTAGCTTGGACACATTTCTTATACGGCTGCACCAGTAATACCCATCAAAATACGGCAGCGATATGTCAAGCAGAACCAGATGCGGCTTCACCTTGGCAAACTCCGCCATTATATTCTCAAAATTCTTTGCAATATGCACCTCGAGCTCCCAGCCTGCGGCATAATCTGCAATCTCCTTTGCAATCCCCTCGTCGTCCTCGACCAGCAATATTTTATACATTTATCCACTCCCCATATCCATATTTTCTCAAAAAGATACATTAAATATAGTATGATTTCATGGGTATTTCAATCTTTTTCTTAATAGCTTATTATTTATCTTCTTAACAAAATTACCGGCTGTTTTACATTTCTTAATAATTTATTTACACCATTTTGAGTTAATTCCAATAAAAAAACCGCAGCACACCGGCTACGGTTAGAATTCTTGTTCCTTCAAAACCACACATTAAACTATCAGATGTTTTTAACCTGAACCATTTCTGGTCAAGCCCTCGACCTATTAGTATTGGTCAGCTGCAAGCGTTGCCGCTCTTCCACCTCCAACCTATCTACCTTGTCGTCTACAAGGGGTCTTACTGCCTAAGCAGGGATATCTCATCTTGAGGG
>DNFT01000122.1 GCA_003486385.1 Eubacterium sp.
CATGTTTTGACCCCAACATCGTAATATTTTCAAATTATACTTTTTTATATTTTCAATACATGATACAATACTAAAAAACTTGTAAAAGGAGACACACTCACAATGAATTTTCTGGAAGAACGTATCGTTAAGGATGGAATTGTCAAGGAGGGAAATATTCTTAAGGTTGACAGCTTTTTGAATCATCAGATGGACACACAGCTTTTCAGGCAGATGGGTGAAGAATTTAAGAAGCGCTTTGACGGAAAGCCAATCAATAAGATTCTTACCATCGAAGCCTCAGGTATCGGTATTGCATGTGTTGTTGCCATGAGCTTTAATGTTCCTGTTGTATTTGCAAAGAAATCAAAGAGTGTCAATATTGACGGCGATATGTTCGTCACGGAGGTTGAATCATTTACACATAAGAATAAGAATCAGGTTATCGTATCCAAGAAGTTCTTAAGTCCTGATGACCACGTTCTCATTATTGATGATTTCCTTGCAAACGGCTGTGCGCTTCAGGGACTTATCTCCATCTGCAATGATGCAGGTGCATCTGTGGAAGGTATTGGAATTGCCATCGAAAAAGGCTTCCAGCCGGGCGGTCAGGTTATAAGAAATCTCGGATATCAGCTTGAATCACTCGCAATTGTTGACGGCATGGATGCTTCCACAGGCTCCATCACATTCCGCAGCAGCAACCGGATAAGTTAATATACCAATCACAACATTACCTACCAAACAGGAGAACATAAAGATGAAAAATAAAAATACTGTCAAGCATGACGCATCAATTAACAATATATACTCCCTGAACGGACGCGTCCCTATAATGAAAGCTATTCCCTTCGGACTGCAGCATATTCTCGCAATGTTCGTGGCCAATATTGCACCTATACTTATAGTCGGTGCCGCAAGCGGACTTGACTCCACAGAGCTTGCAGCCCTTATCCAGAGTGCCATGATGATTGCCGGTATCGGTACACTCATCCAGCTCTTTCCATTATGGAAAATCGGTTCAGGACTTCCGATTGTCATGGGTATAAGCTTCACCTTCGTATCAATATGCTGTTATATAGGCGCTGTTTACGGATACGGTGCCGTTATGGGGGCTGTCCTCATAGGAGGAATAATTGAAGGTCTTTTAGGCTTGTTTGCGCGCTACTGGATGAAGCTGATCACCCCTGTAATCGCAGCAACCGTTGTCACCGCCATCGGCTTCTCACTTCTCTCCGTAGGCTCAACATCCTTCGGCGGCGGAAGCGGAAGTGCCGATTTCGGTTCAGCGAAGAACTGGATTCTCGGAAGCATAACACTTGTATGCTGTATAGGCTTCAATATCCTTGCAAAATCGTACTTCAAGCAGCTGTCTGTTTTATTCGGGCTTGTTGTCGGATATATCGTTGCAATATTCATGGGAATGGTAGACTTTTCAGCCCTCTCCGGTACGGGCATTATCGCATTTCCTCATTTTATGCCGTTTAAGCCGGAGTTTCGTTTAGACGCAATATTTTCCGTTGTTCTCATATTCCTCGTATCCGCGACGGAGACAATCGGAGATACAACAGCACTTGCTGCAAGCGGCTTAAAACGTGATGTCACACAGAAGGAAATATCAGGCTCCCTTGCCTGTGATGGCTTTGTAAGCTCTGTTTCAGCCCTGTTTGGCTGTCTGCCGATAACATCGTTCAGCCAGAATGTCGGTCTTGTGGCTATGACCAAGGTTGTAAACCGTTTTACAATAGCTACAGGTGCCATTATCATGCTTCTTGCAGGCATATTTCCGATTTTCGGAGCGCTCCTTGCCACACTGCCGGACGCAGTTCTCGGCGGATGTACAATAATGATGTTCGGAACAATCGTTATCAGCGGAATACAGATGCTGGGACGCTGCGGTTACTCCCAGAGAAATGTCACGATAGCGGCACTGTCACTCAGCATAGGAATAGGCTTCACTCAGGTTCCCGAGCTGTTCGCCCTCTTCCCTTCGATAATACAGAATGTATTTGCGCAGAACTGTGTTGCGGTAGTATTCGTGGTTGCCATAATACTCAATCTCATTCTTCCTAAAAACATGGAAGCCGATATCATATAATATAATATATTATATTATATGATACTGTATAATTTGAAAGTATAAAGAAAATGAGGGATTACCTTTAACAGGTAATCCCTCATTTTCTTTATAAGCTTCTCTTAAGCCTCTATAGCCTTACCGGCCGGCTTCTTTACATCCTGAGCCGCGGCCTTATACTGATGTAAATGCCTTCCATGACCTGACTGCTCACACCTTCCACAGTACTTTCCCTTGTATGACACTGGAAGGATATTATTGCACCTCAGACACCTTCTGAGATAATTCTTCTTATTTCCGTTAAGCTCCTCATTTATAAGCTTTTCCGTATCCTGCTTCGCTGTCTCTAACCGCTCTACCTCCGTAATTTTTCCCATACGTCTTGAAAACTGGCTGTACAAATCAAGCTGCTTATAATAGCTCTCTGCCTTTTCTAACAATGTGACAGCATATACATTGTCAAACTCAGGAAATTCCAGAGACACATCCGCATTATAATTGAGACAATATGACAGCCACAAACCGGCACATTGCTCATTGTTAATGTCCATATCGCATGATAGCAGCTCAAAAAGTCTCCTGTTATCATCAAAGCCTTCTATCCTTTTCCTGTGAGGATATAGCATTCTATATTTCAATACATACTCTTTTATATCTATCTTACGCACTGTACTGCTTTCAGGCTGTAATCTGTCCCATTCCTCGAGAATTATGTCAAGCGGTCCATCTATATCAAGAAGAGCGCCCGGAAAGCCTATTCTTACATAACTGACCTGATGATTCATGCCATACTGCTCTTTAAGTATATCTATATTCCCCCGGCTTGTCGATGTCACATATCCATAATCATATATTCCTCTTCTTCCGGCACGTCCTGCAATCTGTCTTATCTCATACTCATTGAGCTGCCTTCTGTGCGCACCATCGAACTTGGATATGTTCATAAATACAATACGCCTTATCGGCAGATTAACTCCAAGACCTATCGCATCCGTTGCGACTACGACCTCCGTCTCACCCGACAAAAACATCTCAAACTGTCTCTTTCTTATCTGTGGCGGCAGGCTTCCATATATCGTACTTACTTTTATCCCCTTCTGCTCAAGACGCGCAGCCACATCCAAAACTTCTTTTTTAGAAAACAGTATGAGCGCGTCGCCACGCGTTATATCTGTATTAATATTGTAAGGTCTGTCCTCAAATATAAGCTGTGTAGTTCTCTCATGGCGGATAATCTCATATTTCTCATTATAGTTGTCAAGAATACTGCACACTACATTCTCAACCTCCGGTGCCATGCAAAGATGTATCTCATCTGCCTGAAGCCTGAGTATCAGATTAAGCCATATATGACCTCGGTAAGGATCATTTATCATCTGCACCTCGTCTATCACCGCAATATCATACATCGCATACGGCTCCACCATCTCGACAGTCGCAGCTATGCATCTGCTGTTATCGGTGTAATACTGCTCCTGCCCGGTTACCATATTGCATGGCACCCCTGCCTCCACCATTTTATCATAAATTTCAAGTGCTAATAGTCTTAACGGACCTGCATATACACCTTTAGCCGCACTCTTCAAACGCTCAATCGCAGTATAGGTCTTTCCGCTGTTCGTTCCCCCTATATGAAGTATGAACCGCCTTTCACCATGATGCTTCAATTCATCTGTATCGTTCGCCTGTAATTTAAGAACATCAGCAACCTCATCGTCAAGCTTATCTGTAATATGTCTTACATATCTGCCGTACAATTCATACACACTGTTTTTCGCCAGATTGTCCTGTGAGCTGAGCAGGTATTCCAGAAATTCTTCACTCCATCTGCACCGGCTGATATACTCAAAATCCAAATCCGCTATTCTTTTAAGATAATTACACACCTCATGGTTATCAAACTTATGGAATATCCGGTTATTCTTGTAGAGCCTTAAAGCTTCCGTCTTCTGAAGCGCCTTTAGCGCAAGTCCTTTTTTCTCGGACACGGCAATTCCGTTCTCTACAGATTTCTTTATTCTGGCAGCCATACCATAAGAGTGTATTGGCTTTAGTTTAGCTTTTTCTATATCATTTATGTATCTTTTATCAAACACTTTTCTTGCGTCTTCTGTCAAATATCAGCCACACCTCCCTCATTTTCTCTACTATTGATGTTTTGTTTAATTATATCACATCGTGTTTAAAACAAATAGATGTAAATTAATAATTTATGGATTAATGTGGATTATGGAGTATAATTATGATGTTGGGGTCAA
>DNFT01000015.1:0-693 GCA_003486385.1 Eubacterium sp.
CGGCATGTTCTGACACCCGAATCTTTTGGATTATTTCTCTTTCTTTTCAAAAAGCTTAAAGAAATTGCGCACTCCAGGTCCTGCGAAGAATACCTGCCAGCACAGCGCCATAGGGAAGTTGAGTGTAAGCTTCTGGAGCCATACGGCGACAACCTGTGAACCTGGATGAGCGAAGAGCAGTGCTGCGATGAGGCTCATTGCAGGGCACATAAGGCATACAATCATGGTGGAAATGCCGAGTGTTATAAATATTGGGCTGTCCTTGCCCGGTGTCACGAAACGGAAAGCAAGCTTTATCGCAAGCTTCTCAAACGCGAACATTTCAAGTATGATTGCTATAGGCCACATGATAGGGATTTCATGGAAGGCTATGAGAAAAATACGATTGCTCATACCGCCCATCTCGATTGCGATGTTGTAGCATACCATGGCGTATACCATCACGAAAGCCATGACTGCGGTGAAAATCAGATTCTGTAGAAAAGATTTCTTTTGCATAATGCTTAGTCTCCTTTGGATATATTAATTTTTGGGCATAAAAAATACATGTGTGTTGTTCGTTCATCATGCAAACACGCATGTATCGTTTCCAATTATATACCAAAGCTTTCTATGCAGTTCGATGGGAAATATAATAACATAAAAAATGCGATTGCGCAACAAAAAATTATTTTGAACGCAGAATAAGCAATC
>DNFT01000015.1:779-11400 GCA_003486385.1 Eubacterium sp.
AGCGGTGGGTAAGGGGGATGCGACTGCGTTCATGAGCAAGTAGCGAAAGCGGATTGCGAATGTCCGCTTTACAAAATATAAAAAATGAAAAATGTTCATTTTTTTACGGTTATGGTTGAGAAATTTAATGGAATATAGTATAATATGTTTATAATTTAACGATTTTATTTATAATTATGTTATGTATCAAAGGACAAAGGAGTGTGGTTATGGGAGAACCAAGAGAGCTGATTTTAAAGCTTGGTCAGAAGATAACTGACCGAATAGGTGTTAAGGTCACGGTAAATGACCCTGAATACTGGGGGCTTGCAGGAGTTGTCACTGACGAGATGGCAGAGGTCGCATTGGCGATGAAGGTCCGTGTGCCCGACACGGCAGAGAATATCGCGAAGAAGTGCGGCAAGAGTGTTGAGAGAACGGAAGAGCTTCTAAAGGAGATGAGTGTTATCGGCATCATCGAGTATAACTGGGAGAATGCCGACAGACATAAGCAGTATATTCTTCCTATGTTTGTTCCAGGCTGTGCGGAGTTCATGGTGATGAACGGAAAGCAGGTTGAGGAGCACCCGGAGATAGCTGATTTCTTCGAGCAGATGTCACGTCTTCCTCTTGAGAAGGTAACACCTATGGTTCCGCCGGGAGGTGCAGGTATAGGAATGCATGTTATCCCTGTGGAGAAGGCAATACCTGCTACTCAGCAGTCTGCAAGCGTTGAGCACATATCGTACTGGCTTAACAAGTACAAGGATAAGTATGCGGTAGGCGCATGCTCATGCCGACGTCAGCAGAGAGTGAGGGGCGAAGGAACGGGAGAAATCGAGGGAGAACTCTGTATCGGTGTAGGTGATATGGCGGATTATCTTGTTGAGACAGGAAAGGGACGCTATATCGACATTGACGAGGTAATGGCAATCTTAAAGAGAGCAGAGAAGAACGGCTTCGTACATCAGATAACCAATATCGACGGTGAGGACAAGATATTTGCTATCTGTAACTGTGCGCCGGGGGTATGTAATGCGCTCAGAACCTCACAGCTTTTTAACACACCGAACATGTCGCGTTCCGCGTATGTTGCCAAGGTTGACCCGGCAAGCTGTGTGGCATGTGGACGCTGTGTAGAATTTTGCCCTACCGGTGCTGCAAAGCTTGGACAGAAGCTCTGCACGAAGGAAGGTCAGATTGAGTATCCGAGACAGGAGCTTCCGGATACGGTTAAATGGGGACCTGAGAAGTGGGATGTGAATTTCCGTGACAATGCCAAGATTAACTGCTATGACACGGGAACGTCACCATGTAAGACGGCATGTCCGGCACATCTTCCGGTACAGGGCTATGTCAAGATGGCTGCACAGGGAAGATACATGGATGCACTTAAGCTTATAAAGACTGAGAATCCGTTCCCGGCAGTATGCGGCGCTATCTGTAACAGACGCTGCGAGGACGCATGTACGAGAGGTAAGGTCGACGAGGCGGTTGCAATCGATGAGATTAAGAAGTTCATAGCTGCGAAGGAGCTTGAAGCTGATAAGAGATATATTCCTGAGACAGAGAACCATGAAGGTAAGTTCTTCGAGGAGAAGATTGCCGTCATCGGTGGAGGTCCTGCCGGAATGTCGGCGGCTTATTATCTTCGAGAGAAGGGCTATCCGGTCACTGTATTCGAGAAGGAGAAGAGACCGGGAGGTATGCTTCTTAATGGTATTCCTTCATTCAGGCTTGAGAAGAATGTGATTGACGCGGAGATAGAAGTACTCCGTGAGATGGGCATTGAGTTCAAGTGTGGTGTTGAGGTAGGACGCGATGTAACACTTGACGAGCTTCGTGCACAGGGCTACAAGGCATTCTATATCGCCATCGGTGCCCAGGGTGGACGTATGGCAGGTGTTCCGGGTGAGGATGCCGAGGGCGTCATCACAGGTGTTGACTTCTTAAGGAAGGTTAACACTGATGAGAACAGCGTCAAGCTTAACGGACGCACGGTTGTAATCGGCGGTGGAAATGTCGCGGTCGATGTAGCAAGAACAGCGGTAAGAGCCGGTTCGTCAGAGGTTTCAATGTTCTGTCTTGAGTCGAGAGAGGGCATGCCGGCGGCAGCAGATGAGGTACATGAGGCTGAGGAGGAGAACATAAAGCTTGGAAACGGCTGGGGACCTAAGGAGATTCTTACTGAGAATGGACATGTCAGGGGAATAGTATTCAAGAAATGTGTGTCCGTTCTTGACGAGAATAAGCGCTTTAACCCGGTTTACAATGAGGATGAATTACTCACTGTCGAGTGTGAGAATATTATTCTCTCAATCGGTCAGTCGATTGTGTGGGGCGACCTTTTAAAGGGCAGCAAGGTTGAGCTTAGACCTAATAAGACTGCGATTGCAGACCCTGTCACATACCAGACTGCACAGCCGGATGTCTTCGTTGGCGGAGATGTATATACCGGACCTCGTTTTGCCATCGATGCCATAGCAGCGGGCAAGGAAGGCTGTGTATCTATTCATCGTTTTGTACATAAGGGACATAGTCTCACGCTTGCACGAAATATGAGAAAGTTCATAGAGCTTGACAAGGATGATATTGTTCTTGAGAGCTTTGACAACTCACCAAGACAGGTGCCGGGCAGAAAAAAGGGACTTGACGGAACCTTCCGAGATAATCGTGAGATATTTACGGAGGAGCAGGTCAAGAAGGAGGCTGATCGTTGCCTTGGATGCGGTGCTACAGTAGTTGACCCGAATAAGTGTATCGGCTGCGGAATATGTACAACGAAGTGCGAGTTCGACGCTATCCATCTTAGCAGAGATATTCCTGCCGCAAGCAATATGCGCAGGTCCGAGGACAAGATGAAGGCAATTCTTCCTTATATGCTTAAGAGAGAGGTTAAGATTATTTTCAACAAGGATAAGTCAAAGAAATAGTCATGCTGCCGTATGTGAGCCTGATATGAGGAAAGAAAATGCACGAATTAGGAATAATTGTACACATAACAAAGACACTTGGTGAGCTTGCTGTGGAAAATAAGCTCACGAATATTGCCTCTGTTACTCTTGAGATAGGCGAGGTAAGCGGTATCGTTCCGGATTATCTCACAGACTGCTGGCAGTATTACAGGAAGAGGGATGAGTTGATAAAGGACTCAGAGCTGAAGATTGAGCTTCTTCCGGCAACTACATACTGTGAGGATTGTGAAAAGACATATCCTACCGTGAAGTACGGACGTGAGTGCCCTTACTGCCATGGACCGCATACCTATCTTCTGGAGGGAAATGAGTGCAATATCAAGGAGATTGAGGCATGTTGACGTAAGGTAGCCGGCAGGCTGTATATCATACATGCACAGAAAACAAAGGTAACAGATTTAAAATACGAAATGGGAGCTGCCTTGCGGCTCCCTGTAAGAAAAGAGGGATAATTATGTTATTTCATGTATATGGAGATAATGCCATTTATCAGTGGCTTGTAATGCTTGCAGTGCTTGCGGGACTTATCCTGTTAAATGAATTTGCAAGGCGTACAAAGGCTGGAGGACTTGTAATGTTCGGAGTTATTCCGGCAGTCCTTACAGTATATTTTATTGTTGTGGCAATTGCAGCAAGAGCAGGCGCAGAGTGGGCTGTCAACAACCAGACACATATCTATATGAACGGCTGGTTCCATTATGCCAAGCTGTATGCGGCACTCACAGGCTGTATCGGCTTTATGATGATAAAGTACGAGTGGGGAATAGGAAAGAAGCATTGGTTCAAGGCATTCCCATTTGCAATCGTTGCCATCAATATCCTTATCGCTGTTGCCAGTGATTTTGAGTCGGCAATCAATGGATGGTATTCATGGTGGTTATCCTCAGAGGGTGTATGGCTCTATGGTGGATGGCACAATGTATTTAACGGAATTGCAGGTATACTCAATATCTTCTGTATGACAGGCTGGTGGGCTGTATATTCTTCAAAGGATAAGAAGGATATGATATGGCCTGATATGATCTGGGTATATATAATCGTATACGATATCTGGAATTTTGCCTATACATACAACTGTCTTCCTACACATTCATGGTTCTGCGGTGTGGCACTCTTACTTGCACCTACAATCGCAGCACTTATCTGGAACAAGGGCGGCTGGATTATGAACCGTGCAAATACATTATGTATATGGTGTATGTTTGCACAGGTGTTCCCTCTTTTCCAGGAGACCTTCCACGACGGAACAACCTTCTATCCATGGGCAACCATCACAAAGCAGTATGCGGACGGAACGGTTTCCAGCATAGTTGCGGGAACAAGTGCTAATGCAGATCCTACAGCTATGACAATCGTCAGCGCCATAGCGCTTATCGTCAACATAATAGCACTTTCCTATATTGTTGTTAAGTCTGTCAAGAACAGGAAGAACCCATATACAGGTGAAGTATTTACAGACTTCAAGTATTACAAGGCAGCTAAGGACAGAGCGGTTGTAAAGTAAAGACATTGCAGCGGCAGAAAAATGAGGCAACATAGATGGCTAAGCAGACGCAGAGGTTTATTATGAGCACCTTTATGCAGCTTTTGGAAAGTGAAAGTCTTGATAAGATAACGGTGCGTGATATTGTGGAGGAGTGTGAAATCAACAGAAACACCTTCTACTATCACTATAGCGATATATATGATTTACTTGACGATGTGTTCCGCGTGGAGACAGAGAAATTCATGTCGGAGGATGTTTCTGAGAACACAACCTTCGGTGAGGAATATGAGAGGGCAGCACGCTTTGTACTGAAGTACAAAAGGGCAATCCTTCACATATATGATTCCAAAAAGCGTGATGTTCTGCAGAACTATCTGGAGACGCTTGCGTTCTCCTTTATCAGCAGATTCGTGAAGAAGGAGGCGGATGGGTATGGGCTTTCTGATGAGGATATTGATTACATCACAGGTTTTTATACCCACGCCATAGTCGGAAATACGCTTGGATGGATTAAGAGAAAGCTGCCATCGGGGCAGGAAAAGTTCATTGCAAGAACTGCCGGAACTTTCAATGCCACGGTGAAGGATATGATAAGACAATGTCTTGAGGAACGACAAAAGCATAGTAATTAGACTTTACAGATCTGATTTAGCATAGCTGGCTAAGATGATAAAAGTGTCCGGAATTCAGTTTTCGGACACTTTTTATTTTTTGTCTGAAAATCAGACATTTGTGCGGTTTTGTCTGTTTTAAAATAAGTGTAAACAGGTTATTATAACCATACAAGGTAACTAATGAATACCAATCAGAAGTAGTAATAGGGAGGATTAGAATGAAACAGCTGAAAATAGTAAAGAATATGTATATTGTGATGGATGTATGCCTCATAATTGTAGGTCTGCTGATTTTATTCAGTCCGATAAAGGCAATCAATGTTCTATGCAGAATATTCGGAGCTGTTCTGGTTCTGTCAGGTGCAGTTAAGATTCTTGGCTATTTTACCAAGGATATATTCCAGCTGGCATTTCAGTTTGATTTTGCACTTGGTATCATATCTGTAATCTTAGGGGCTGTGCTTATATTCAGAACCTCATACATGGTGGAAATTCTTTCTGTGTGTGTGGGAATAGTTATTCTGATTGACGGAGCACTGAAGCTTCAGACTGCGGTGGATGCAAGAAAATTCGGAATTGAGAAATGGTGGCTTATTCTTATAATTGCCTTGCTTGTATCTATAGTAGGAATAATACTCATGGTTACTCCATTTGCCGCACAGACAGTGGCTGCGTGGGTAATCGGTATCAACCTTGTACTTGACGGTGTGCTCAATATCTGTGTTGTATTGAGTACGGTAAAGACATTACGCAGGAAGAGACTGGAAGTCTGATACAGAACTTTCGGGTTATATGTTCTATTAAGCAGTAATCAATAAAAATGGAAAGGTGGACAAGAGTATGGGTAAAGGTAAGAAGAAAATGAAACTGGTTGCATCGGCACTCGCCATCGGAGCAGGTGTTGCGGCAGTAAATGCAGTGAGAAAGAAGAATGGTGAGGGTGGGCAGGGTGATTCACCCAAAAGCACCGAAAAGAAGGGAATGCCTGAAGAAAGAAAAGAAGAGCTTAAGCAGTTTCGCAACACAGAGCGTGGAAAATATGAGAAAAACAGCAAGGGAATTTACTACACAAACGGTAATTATGAAGCCTTTGCACGCCCTGAGAAGCCGGAAGGCGTTGATGGAAAGTCAGCATACCTTGTAGGAAGCGGTCTTGCTTCACTCGCTGCTGCATGTTTCCTTGTAAGAGACGCACAGATGCCGGGAAAGAATATTCATATTCTTGAGGCTATGGATGTAGCCGGTGGTGCCTGCGATGGTATAAATGACCCTACAAGAGGCTATGTAATGCGTGGCGGACGTGAGATGGAGAACCATTTCGAATGTCTGTGGGATCTGTTCAGAAGCATTCCTTCAATCGAGACACCGGGTGTATCGGTTCTCGATGAATACTACTGGCTCAATAAGCATGACCCTAACTATTCATTATGCCGTGCCACGGTCAACCGCGGTGAGGACGCACACACGGACGGAAAGTTCAACTTAAGCCAGAAGGGCTGCATGGAGATTATGAAGCTGTTCTTCACAAGGGACGAGGATCTCTATGACAAGACCATCGAGGATGTATTTGATGATGAAGTATTCAAGTCGGATTTCTGGTTATATTGGAGAACAATGTTCGCATTTGAGAACTGGCACAGTGCTCTTGAGATGAAGCTCTACTTCCAGAGATTTATTCATCATATCGGTGGACTTCCGGACTTCAGTGCTCTTAAGTTCACCAAGTACAACCAGTATGAATCACTCATCCTTCCTATGAAGAAATACCTTGAGAAGGCAGGCGTTAAGTTTGAGTTCAATACTGAGGTAACAAATGTTGAATTTGATATAACAGGTGAGAAGAAGGTTGCAAAGAGAATTATATGCAGGCACAAGGGAGAGGAGAAGATTATCGACCTCACAGAGAACGATATGGTATTTGTAACCAACGGAAGCTGTACGGAGAGTACAATCTATGGTTCACATACTCAGGCACCTGTAGGTGATGCAGAGGTCAGAACGAGTGGCGTATGGAGCCTTTGGAAGAACATTGCAAAGCAGAGCCCTGATTTCGGACATCCTGAGAAGTTCTGTTCCGATATTTCCAAGACCAACTGGGAGTCAGCTACAGTCACAACGTCGGATGAGACAATCATCAATGCAATCAAGAAGATTTGCAAGAGAGATCCAAGAACAGGAAATGTAGTTACCGGCGGTATTGTAAGCTGTAAGGATTCTAAGTGGTTACTCAGCTGGACAATCAACAGACAGGGACAGTTTAAGGAGCAGAAGAAGGAAGAGGTATGTGTATGGGTATACAGCCTGTTCACGGATGTTCCGGGCGATTATGTGAAGAAGCCTATGAAGGAATGTACAGGCGAGGAGATCGCAGCAGAGTGGCTGTACCACCTTGGAATACCTGTGGATCAGATAGATGAGCTTGCCAAGGATAAGGTTGTATCGGTTCCTACCATGATGCCTTATATCACAGCATTCTTCATGCCGAGAAGAAAGGGCGATCGTCCTGATGTCATCCCTGATGGCTGTGTCAACTTCGCATTCCTTGGACAGTTCGCTGAGACACCGAGAGATACAATATTCACAACCGAGTATTCTGTCAGAACAGCTATGGAGGCAGTATACGGACTTCTCGGCGTGGACAGAGGTGTTCCTGAGGTCTGGGGCAGTGTATATGATGTGAGAGAGCTGCTTGACAGCTCAGTTAAGCTCATGGATGGAAAATCTCCGCTTGAGATTGAGCTTCCGGGACCGCTCAACGCACTCAAGAAGCCTATCATCAAGAAGATTAAGGGAACCGCTATTGAGAAGCTCTTAAGAGACCACGGAGTATTGAGAGACTATATGTAAAATGCAGTTTTGCCTGTTGTATTACGGTGCTTCGATGACAATATAAATATAATGCAGACATGTGAATGTCCGCTATATAAGACGTGCAGAAATGGTGAATGTCATTTCTGCACGTCTTTTTTGAAAAGACAATGTAAATAATATACAAAAATAATGTATATTTATACAATATTATGTGCGAAAATAGATATTGTTAATGGTCTGGAATTGTGCTATCCTAACGATATAAGAAATCGGTGAATTTCTAAGGAGGAAAATTTATGAAAAAGATTATTGCGGTTATTGCGGCACTCACTATGGCCGCTGCCTTACTTACAGCCTGCCAAAAGTCAGGGGAGAGCACGGCTAAGACAGCCAAGGTTATCGACATTGACCTTACAAATGAGGAGTATGCATTCGGAGTTGACAAGGATCAGCCGGAGCTTCTCGAGAAGGTAAACGCATTTATCAAGGAGATTAAGGATAACGGCAAGTTTGACGAGATATGCAGCCATTACTTTGGCGACGGTGAGCCGGTAGGTGTTGAGTCGGCAGCTTATGATGCAAGCAAGGATCAGCTCGTCGTAGCCACCAATGCAGCATTTGAGCCGTTCGAGTATACGATTGGTGACAAGTATGCCGGAATTGATATGGAGATTGCCGGAGCGCTTGCAGAGTACCTCGGTGTTGAGCTTGTTGTACAGAACATGGACTTCGACGCGGTATGTCTCTCAGTCGGCCAGCACAAGTGTGATGTCGCCATGGCAGGTCTTACGGTTAAGCCTGACAGAGAAGAGTATGTCACATTCTCAGACTCATACTACAGCGCTTCACAGCAGCTTATAGTTACATCTGACGACACAGAGTTTGACTCGTGCAAGACCGCTGATGATGTCAATGCGATTTTGGCAGCCAAGGACAGCAAGGTTAAGATAGGTGTACAGAACGGAACAACAGGTCAGTTCTATGTAGAGGGCGATGCTGATTGGGGCTTTACAGGCTTTGCAGCACAGTCAGTTGGCTACAAGAGCGGTTCACTCGCAGTACAGGATCTCTTAAACGGAAATATACAGTATGTAATAATCGATGCTGCTCCTGCTAAGTGCATAACCGAAGCTATCAACAAGATGCAGTAAGAATAACGGATATATTTCTTCGGCAAAGGCTGGGGAATATATCCGAAAGAAATAAGAGAGGTTTAAATGGGCAATTTTGGTCAGAAGGTTAGTAAATTTATCGAAATTTTCATCGAACAAAATGGCTATGTAAGAGTGTTGGAAGGGTTGAAAAATACCCTTCTAATTGCAGTTATAGGACTTATTATAGGTATAGTCTTAGGAACTCTTATAGCCACAGTCAGGGTCATACCTAAATATAAGGTATTGCCGCGTGTGCTTAACGGAATATGCAGCTTCTATGTGGGGCTTTTCAGAGGAACGCCTATGGTTGTGCAGCTACTCGTATTTTATTATGTTCTTCTTCCTATTATCGGGGTGAAGATGACGGGCGTTCAGGTGTCGATGATGGTATTCGGCCTTAACAGCGCCGCGTACATATCGGAGATTATGCGAAGTGGTATCATGTCGGTCGATGCGGGGCAGCTTGAGGCGGGAAGAGCAGTCGGACTCAGCTTTTCCGTATCCATGATTAA
This sequence comes from Eubacterium sp., assembly GCA_003486385.1. Lineage (GTDB taxonomy): Bacteria > Bacillota > Clostridia > Lachnospirales > Lachnospiraceae > CAG-882. The sequence continues at coordinate 10,311 of DNFT01000015.1, forward strand.
GATTGTCATACCGCAGGCAGTCAAGAACATTCTTCCTACGCTTGGCAATGAGTTTATTGCCCTTATCAAGGAGACCTCGGTGGTCAGCTTCGTCGGTGCTGCCGATTTGTATGTTGCCTTTAACTACATAGGAAGCAACAGCTATGAATTCATGGTGCCATATCTTGTAATGGCGATAATTTATATTGTAATCGTGCTTTTGATAAGCGGTGGAATTAAACTTATGGAAAGGAGCCTGAGAAAGAGTGATAGACGTAATTAATCTTGAAAAGCATTTCGGGAGCAGTAAGATATTAAAGGGAATCAATATCACTGTAAATAAGGGAGATATCCTTGTTGTCATCGGACCGTCAGGTTCCGGAAAGAGTACATTCCTTCGCTGTCTCAACTGTATGGAGGACCCGACAGGGGGACAGATTATTTTTAATGGTGTTGATATAGCTGATATGAAGGTTGATATCAATATTCACAGAAGGCATATGGGAATGGTGTTCCAGCACTTTAATCTGTTCTCCAACAAGACGGTTATACAGAATATTATGCTCGCACCGGTGTATGTACAGTGTCAGGAATTAAGGAAGGCGAAGCGTAAAAATGCCATTACCGGATTCACCAATATATTCAGGAGCAAGGAAAGGAAAAAGCAGCTTATACCGATAACAACCACTAAGACCGAGATAAAGAAGAAGGCAAGGGAGAATGCCATGAGTCTTCTTGGAAGAATCGGATTGCAGGATAAGGCAGATGTGTATCCGTCGACATTGTCGGGTGGACAGAAGCAGAGAGTGGCAATAGTCCGTGCACTTGCCATGAACCCTGATGTTATTCTTTTTGATGAGCCTACGAGTGCACTTGATCCTGAGATGGTAGGAGAGGTACTTGACCTTATGAAGGCTCTTGCAAAAGAGGGAATGACAATGATTATAGTTACACATGAGATGGGATTTGCCAGAGAGGTTGCCAACAGGGTAATCTTTATTGATGACGGCCAGATACTAGAGAGTGCTCCTCCACAGGAGTTCTTTTCCAACCCTAAGAATCCGCGTCTCAAGGAGTTTTTATCAAAAGTTCTTGCGTAGCAAGAGCTTTT
>DNFT01000047.1 GCA_003486385.1 Eubacterium sp.
CCAGTTTTTCAATTCTATCAAAGATAATATCTCCTTCAACATTCTCCTTCTCAAGCTGTGTAACTTCATTCACACGCTCTGCAGCTGCCTTCACATACTTAAGCAATGGGGCGACATTGAGTATTGGAACAGCAGCACTTCTCAGCTTTTCATAGTACAACAGCATCATCGTGATTGTACCTATCGAATAGCGCCCCCTTGTGACTGCGACCACGCCAACACTTATAATCAGCAGTACACCTATGTCATTTATAAATGTACTCTTAACCTTGCGGTAGCCATTAAGAAGCTGCTTTCTCTTATCCGCCTCTGCAAACTCAGCCACCTTAGCGCCTATCCGCTCCGTCTCACATTGCTCTGCCGTGTGCATTTTCACAACCTTTCTATTGGCATACACATCCGACAGTGCCGCCCGGAGCCCGGCTAAGCTCTTGTTTCTCTTCTTATAAGCGTCCTTTAACGGAAATACATACTCCAAGATACCATTAAGGGCTATCATAGCCACGATAAATACCGCCATAGGAATATTTAACACGCACAGTCTTATAAAGACAACCACAAATAATATGGCGGACATCAACGTCTCAATGACATCATTCGCATATACTCCGTCCAAAACCATGCCATCATCAAGCTGCCTTGACACAACATCGACTGTATCTAGCTCCCTGAACACGTCCTCTTTAATCCCAAATATAATCTCCGTGATTCTTCTCTGCCTTAATCTTGTTACCTCTGCCTTATAATTGTTCACCGTTATATTCTGTGCAACCTGCAGCACGCGCTTCACAACAAAAAGCACTACCCATATAAGGATAAGCCTTCCAACCACATCAAGATTTCCCACACTGTCTATCAGCCTTTGCGATATTACCGGCTCAAAATAATCTGCAAAATACAAAAATAGATATAAAAAAAAGAAGCTAATGCAATACTTAATCGGATATAATATTTTTCGTGTATTCATATAATTCCTCCCTAAGCCATGCTTGAAGCCACACCTGAAATGAGCCATTGTACCATGTACAAGGTGGTAAAGCAGTCCGTTTTACACCGAACATATGTTTAGCTGTTGAGTACAATATATCAAATACACCTACTTTTGTCAACTACCATAAGCTGGCAAATTAATTTATAAATTAATGAACCACTTTAAAGCATATTGCAGCAAGTTCACAACTAATATGTCTAAGCGGCATACCCTGTCTCCGCATTTGTTTTCCAAATATTTAATATATTTTATATCCCTTTTCCTTCAACCACTCTATAACCTCCTCATCTATATTACTCACATCCCCCGCCTCAATTTTTTCAATAGAATCCACATCTGCAATGCGCGGGGACAAATCCGCTATCGTCACAAAATTAATTCTAACCCTATCTCCAGTTGAAAAATCATCACTCACAAAAGCACAGTTTTCCAAATTCAGTTTGACAAGTTCCTTCTCTGAAAGCATTTTAGAGTCATTTTCTGCTGCAAAAAATACATCGCTGTCTGTCAAAATAATATAACCCTGATATCCATTATTTGTTTCTTCGCTATTGTCCTGTATATCTGCATTCTTATTTACAAGCTTATGCGTCATAAATATTCCCGCCAACAGAACAATTATTATACCTGTTACAATACCTACATACTTTACATACCTTTTAGAATTCATAGCGTTAACCTCCTCATATAAAATGGTGGTGTCATAAAGCTGCCACAAATATTAATCTGCGCCAACTATCTCTATTTAATTATACTACTATATTATTCAATTGTCATCTACCCATAGCAGGCAAAAATGCGAGAAGGCAAAAAAGGGACAGGAGTCAAGCTCCTGTCCCTTTTGCCCCCTGTCCCTTTTAAACATCATACTTTTTGAGCAGCATATCCATCGCTTCCCTCAAAAGTATCGCCTCGCCTATTCCCTCCCTTTTAGAAAGAAGGTTAAGCCTCTTTAGCTGGTCCTGCGTGTAATGCGATGTCTTCGGAACCATTTTCTCTTCCTTTGCAAGAGCGACTTTATTTCTGCCGTTGTATTTTGCCCTGAACATGGCACTGTCCGCCATTCTGACCAGCTCCTGATAACGCGATGCATTCTCAAATGCCGTCGCGATGCCTATTGAAATGGTCATTGCCATTCCGTCCGGAAGCTTCACATCATAATTCTTCCGCATGTCCTCCATCAGCAGAAAAATGTCCTCTTTCTCCATCTGACCTTTAAAAATAAAGCCAAATTCATCTCCTCCCACTCGATAAAGCGTTCCGCTTTCACCAAGATAATTCTTTAGATGATTTCCCGTCTCGATTATAACCCTGTCCCCCTCATCACGGTTAAAATCACTATTAACTCTAGCAAAATTGTCCAAATCAACCAGTACAATGATGACGTTGTCACCTTCCTCAGCATTCTCCGCCGTCAAAAGTGCCTGTAAATCTTCCTCAAATTCCTTACCGCCCTTCAAATTCAGGGCTTCGTCAACCCTTTTGTGATGTTCAGCCTTAGTGTTTGCCATAGTGCAGCCTCCCTTTAAAAATATTTTTAATATTCTCTCAATAATATGTCTGAAATATTATTTTTGATATAATATCTTATAACATGTTGATATATCTATGTGATATTATTTGTCAAGTAATATCGCATAGATATTACCGCGATTTAATATACAAAAAGACCACAGGCTACACCTAAATGCAGTCTGCGGTCTTTAAAACCCTAAAATGGGACAGGGGTCAATGGGACAGGGGTCTGACCCCTGTCCCATTTCCCCTGTCCCATTTCGTGAGCACAATCGTGAGAACTGCCACTGCCACGAAAACAAGAATTGATATCAGTACTTTATATTTAAAATTTTTCAATGTGGTTTCCTTTCTGATATTCGGGTATGATATACTTTCACCTACAGTTATACCGTATAAGTTTATCACAAACGTTTTAAAAATAGTATATATTTTATTAAATAAGCTGCACCGAGCAAAACAAGACAGGTACAATAGTATTTAATGACATATAATATTTTTAATAATCAAGACTATTAACCGGCGAGTCAAGATATACCTTCGTCCTGTTCTGCTCCTCGTCATACCCAATTGCAATATTCATGTTGATTTTGCTGCCGCCAATCGTGATATAGGAGCCTGCACCCTTTGAATATGCATAGATAGTAAATATATCGCTATCCCGGTTTTCTGCAACAACCTTCGCGTCAAGCCTATCTAACAGACCGTCCGCAAGCTCATTTTTCTCTATGTTGTTGAGTGCCCCCTCAAGCGAACCCACAAGATTCATATTCACATTTCCCTGTATCCCCATCGCGTCAAACACACCCTCAACAAGCTCCCTGTAAGAACTGGCACAATCCATATCATTGTTCACTGTAATGTTCACATACACATACTGATTTGCCGCAAGCCCAGATTCTGTTGTGCTGTCATAAGCCTGTTCGTCCTCCGTGGCAGTATTATCTGTGCCCTGCTGTTCCTGCGTAATCGCCTTTATCGTCACACTCCCATTGACGCTATTCTTTGAGAGAACCGTTGTATTTACTTCCTCCTCATATACCGTTGCCAGCCCATACGATGATGTTATTCCAAGTGCCGATGCAATATTTTTTACAAGCTTCTCCTTTTCCTCCTGCGTGAGATAACATACCCCGAACTTTCCGTAGCCCTCTATATACGTGTCAAGCTCACACCACTGCCTCTCATCCGCACTGTCTGTAAACGCAGTGCTTATCGACACACTATGAACTCTCTCCATCCCCGCCAGATATACTCCACTACCGACAACCCACAATATAATTGCAGCATATAATGCTCTTTTCATACGACATCACTCCTTATAGCTTTCACAATATTATATGATACTGAATTGCTCCACACCTCGTGCTCTCACAATCCTCAAAACATTATGAGTCTTGTATCATACAGAGTATGATGTCAAAATAAGAAGTTTATTCATTCCTGTGACAATACATAAATAAACGGAGAACCATGCTGTCAATACCACATAGTTCTCCGTTAAATCTAATCATACAATATTGCCGCAAAATACATTCTGCCACAGATGGTACTTGCACTCAAAGCAGCCTTTTCCACTCACTTATGGCTGCAATGCTGCAAGCTTCTGTGCCAGTGCATCAAGCTCAGATATATTTTCCTCACTTACGGAGGATGTTATCTTTACAATGTCCTCAATAACATTAAGCTCCTTGCTCTTTTCAAGCATCCCTGCCATAACCTTCGCTGCCATAGGTGCCCATGAACCATTCTCAATGTAAGCCACTGTACGTTTCTGATAGTTACGCTCTGTCAGATGCTCAATAAAGAATCTCATACATGGGAATACATCACCATTGTAAGTCGGAGATGCCAGCACCAGCTTGGAATACTCAAATGCAGCTGACACCGCCTCCGCCATATCATCGCGTGCAAGATCATATATCTCAACCTCTGTCCCTTTTTCCTTAAGCCTGTCTGCCAAAAGCTGTACAGCCTCCTTCGTATTGCCGTAAATGGAAGCGTATGCAATGACAACTCCATCTTTCTGAGGTCTGTAGGATGACCACGTATCATATAAGCTGATATAATGTGCCAGATTATCCCTGAGTACCGGTCCGTGAAGCGGACAAATCATCTTGATATCCAGTGTTGCTGCTGCATTAAGTAACATATGCACCTGTGCACCATACTTGCCAACAATTCCAATATAATAACGTCTTGCCTCGTCATCCCAGACCCCGTCCGTGTCAAGTGCCCCGAACTTTCCAAAGCCATCTGCTGAGAACAAAACCTTATCAGCACTGTCATATGTAACCATAACCTCAGGCCAGTGTACCATAGGTGCAAATACAAATGTCAGAACATGGTGCCCTAACTCAATGGTATCTTTATTCTTCACCTCAAGCCTGTTATCAAAGCTTACATTCCTGAAAAAATTTCCCATCATTACAAAAGTCTTGGCATTTCCGACTATTGTGGTGTCCGGGTATGCCTCAAGAAATTTCTTGATGCTTGCCGAATGGTCAGGCTCCATATGCTGTACAACAAGATAATCCGGTTTTCTGCTTCCAAGAGCGGTCTTCACATTGGCAAGCCACTCATCAACAAAGCCTATGTCAACTGTATCCATAATTGCTATCTTATCATCCATAATAATATATGAGTTGTAGGATATTCCATTCGGAACTCTGTACTGTCCCTCAAACAAATCTACATTGTGATCATTCACACCAATATATATAATTTCGTCTGTTACTCTCATAGTGTATCCTCCATGGCAATATTGAAAATTACGTTTAGAATTAATCTGTTCTCATTAACAAATATACCATAACACTTTGTCCGTTGCAAACAGATTCTTCCTACTCTCAACGTGATGAAAGACTCAATCAACATAACTTCATCTCATAAACCCTGTCGCAGTTTACAAGGAGTTCACTGTCATGTGTTATCATAATAATAATCTTATCCTTATATAGCTGCTTTACAAGCTTCATCGCTTCAATCTGGTTTACATCATCCAA
>DNFT01000060.1:0-1992 GCA_003486385.1 Eubacterium sp.
TTCAAAAGCAGCATCCGTGCTGCTTTTGGCTAGGTATTAAGCAGAGTTCTAAGAACATCTAAGCTTCTACCAAAAGTCGTGATATGCATAAATATAATACGTTATACATGCTAAGTTTATAGCACATGTTTTGACCCCAACATCATAATTATATAATAATTAAAACCGACTTCACAAGGAGGATGCAATGACATCACAGGAATTAAAGAATACTCTCAGGGATATAGACCATAAGAGTTATCCCGCATACAAATCACTTCGCGGCAGCTACAGCTTCAACGGCTATACACTCAACATTGAACATGTACAGGGCGATCCCTTCGCTGCACCTTCACAGCTAAGTATCCATGTCCCGCTGTCGACTGCCGGCTATCCTGAATACTGCACGGCAAATCCTACAGCAACAACGGCGCTCTGCGATTTTCTACTGCGCAGCTTCTGCACAGCAGTACAGCACTATTCATTTCAGGCAAAGGGCTCAGGAAAGAGTGGGCTTATAGAGGTATCCCATCCAGGACAGGAGCTGCTTGAAAGGAGCGACTGCGAAATCGCGGGGAACAAGCTAATTGTAAGATTCTTCGTCGGTTTTCCGGCAAACGGAAGAAACATCAACGCGGGTGAACTGGACAAGATAATTTTCACCTTCCTTCCCGAGTGTGTTGAGAAGGGACTTCTCTACAAAAATCTTAACGCGGACAGATTGAAAAAATGGATATATCTAGCTGAAGATCAGGCGGAAATCCGCAGACAGCTCACCGGAATGTCACTTGCCGCATTCGTCGCAGACGGCTCAATACTTCCGAGAGAGAGCGGCATTTCACAAAAGCCAATGAAATCGGCGGTTGCCTTCTTCTCCCCCGGCACTCTGCGCGTGAAGCTTAACCTTCCGCACCATGGAGAGATAAGCGGCATGGGAATCAAAAAAGGCATAACCCTCATAGTCGGCGGAGGTTACCACGGCAAATCAACCCTTCTCAATGCCCTTGAGCTTGGCATATATGACCACATTGCCGGAGATGGACGTGAGTATGTCATCACCGACAATACCGCAATTAAGCTTCGTGCTGAGGACGGACGTTTCATAAAGGATGTCGATATCTCACTTTTTATAAATGACCTTCCAAATAAAAAGGATACCCACTCATTCTGCACCGAGGATGCCAGCGGAAGCACTTCACAGGCTGCCGGTGTAATAGAGGGGATTGAATCCGGAACCTCTTTATTCCTTATTGATGAGGATACCTGTGCCACCAACTTCATGGTGCGAGATGCGTTCATGCAGAGAGTAATAAGCTCGGACAAGGAACCTATCACGCCTTTTACCGCGCGCGCAAGGGAACTGTATGAGAAATCCGGAAGCTCCACAATCCTTGTAGCCGGAAGCTCCGGAGCCTTCTTCCATATCGCGGACACTATCATCCAGATGGACAACTACAATGCCGTGGATATAACCGACCGTGTTAAAAGTATTGCCGCAGAATTTCCCCTTCCAAGGGACACCGTCTCAGCCTACACTGAGCCTGCAAGCCATCGCATTATGACAAAGGATCCTCAGGGAGCACCTAAGCGCCGTGATTACCGCACAGGTGCAGTAAAACAGAATGAACCTGATACACTTAAGGTAAAGCTCCTGTCGCGCGACAGCTTCCTCATCGGAAAACAGACCATGGATTTAAGGTATGTTGAACAGCTTATTGACTCTGAACAGACTGCCGCTCTGTCCATGCTGTTAAAATACACCGTTGAACACCTTATCGACGGAAAACGCACCGTCATGGCAATAGTTGATGAGCTGTATAAGCTATATGAGAAAAACGGTTTCTCCGTATTCATGGATGGCAGACCTCTGTCCGGCGGATATGCAATGCCTCGCAGACAGGAGCTTGCGGCATGCCTTAACAGATACAGACGGGCGTAAAACAACGCAATGCCCGTCTTTAATTTTTAAAATATGCAGGATTCGGGTGTAAAAACATGTCAATTTAGTTTATG
>DNFT01000060.1:2101-2258 GCA_003486385.1 Eubacterium sp.
GATGTTCTAAGAACTCTGATAAAGGTATTCTATACGTTCGCCACCGAAGCAAAGCATACATCCTTGTATGCATTGCTTCTAAAGCAGCCTCCGTGCTGCTTTTGGCTAGCTACGAAACAGAGTTCTAAGAGCATCTAAGCTTCTCCCAAAAGTCGTG
>DNFT01000060.1:2360-5915 GCA_003486385.1 Eubacterium sp.
GTATATACAGCATGTTTTGACACAGAATCTATATAGCAGAATATAAATACCTAATTAATCAAAAAACGTATGTCCGTTTACATTCGGACATACGTTTTTATTGATGTATTAAATGCCTGTAAGTGTCAGATTATCTCTGTACTCTTGCGCCTGCGCCGCCCATGATAGCTTCAACTTCCTTCTTAGTAGCCATTGTTGTATCACCAGGTGTTGTCATGGCAAGTGCACCGTGAGCTGCACCGTAGTTAACAGCTAACTCAGCATCGCCTGTAGTCATAAGACCATATACAAGACCTGATGCGAATGAGTCTCCGCCACCAACACGGTCCATAATCTCAAGACCCTTGTAATCCTTAGCCTTGTAGATCTCACCGTCTGCCCAGCAGATTGCGCTCCAGTCATTAACTGTAGCAGTCTTAACTGTACGAAGAGTTGTAGCAACAGCCTTGAAGTTAGGATATGTCTTAGCTGCCTCGTTGATCATCTTCTTGTAGCCGTCAAGGTTGAGCTCCTTGAGGTCTGCATCATTTCCCTCGATCTCGAAACCGAGACATGCTGTGAAGTCCTCCTCGTTACCGATCATAACATCAACGTACTTAGCGATCTCCTTGTTAACTTCCTGAGCCTTAGCCTGTCCGCCGATAGCATCCCACATAGATGGTCTGTAGTTAAGGTCGTAGGAAACGATTGTTCCGTACTTCTTAGCTGTCTTGATAGCTGCAAGAACTGTCTCGCATGACTGCTCGGATAATGCTGCGTAGATACCGCCTGTATGTAACCATCTTACGCCGAGTGTTCCGAAGATGTAATCGAAATCGAAATCCTCAGGAGTAGCCTGTGCAATAGCTGTGTTAGCTCTGTCAGAGCAGCCCTTAGCGCCACGGATACCGAAGCCACGCTCTGTGAAGTTGATACCGTTACGGCATAATCTTCCGATACCATCTGTCTTCTTCATGTAAATAAGATCTGTAGCAACGCCGCCCTGCTCAATGAAGTCTATCATTAAAGCACCTACCTCATTGTCAGCGAAAGCTGTGATGACACCTGATCTTAAACCGAAGCACTTATGAAGTCCACGAACTACATTGTACTCTCCGCCGCCTTCCCAGGCACGGAACTGTCTTGCTGTACGGATTCTTCCCTCACCCGGGTCAAGACGTAACATAACCTCGCCTAATGATACAGCGTCATACTTGCACTCGCTTGCTGGTCTTAAATTTAAATTCATCGCTCTGCCTCCATTTTCTGACCTGAAAGGTCAAGAATAATTGTTTTTGTAAGTTATTATGCCGCCCTGCGGCATACGTTGTCTGTATTATAGCATAAAAATGTAAGTACTTTCAAGAGCTTGTTCAGAAGTTAATATTTTCACAAAGAATTTTGGTAATTTACCAGTTTAAAACTAAACTTTGATATGGAAAATACTTTCATACAATGTTATACTGTATACAAACGATAAAAATAATATTAAAGGTGGTACTCAAATGAATCCTGATTCTAATTTAACAGCATTAGCGCGCAACAACAGAACATGTATGATTGCACATACTGCCACAGCCGGCGTTATGCTTCTTCTCCTGTTTTTACAGGCTGCCACTCGCGGGATTAATCCTGCCGTGTTAACCATCTCATGTATTCTCGGAATAGCTCCCGTAGCTGCGGAGCTGCTTTACTGGAGGAAAAACCATGAGACAACCGCCATCCGCCATCTCGTCGGAAACGGCTTTGCGGTGTTTTTCACATTCTACATATACACCTCCACAACCTTCATGGCTTCCGTATTCGTAATACCTATGATAGTTGTGATATCGCTGTACAACAACAAAAAATTCTCCCTTCTCGTAAATACCGGTGTTGTGATTGAAACAATAATCCTGGCTGTCATTGGCATCCAATCAGGAAAATATTCATATCCCGATTCCGACACAGCAATAATACATGTTATCTTCGTCATACTTGTAGCAGTCTATTCCTATATCACCTCTGCCACCTTGAACACGAATGAGAAACAGAAGCTCGACGCAATCACCGCCTCAAAGAATGATACAGAGAAGCTTCTTTCGGATATTTCCAATCTCTCCACAAAAATGCAGGAGGGAATAGAATATATCCACAATGAGCTCTCACTTCTCAACAATGGTTCCTCTGTCACCGTGTCTGCCATGCAGGATGTATCTGCCGGAGCTATGGATACCGCGAATGCCGTTCAGAAACAGCTCCTTCAGACAGAGGCTATCCAGAAGCAGGTCAGCACAGTAAGCAGTATCTCAGAAAACATACATTCCAGCATGGAACATACCATCTCCGTGATTGATGACGGACTAAACGATGTGAATACACTTGTGTCACAGGTAGATGATTCGGTTCATAACGGTGTTGATGTCAGTGAAAAACTCAAAGAGCTTGACCACCACATAAAGGAGATGAACTCCATCATCGACCTCATCAGTGACATCACCTCACAGACGAGCCTCCTCGCCCTGAACGCGAGCATTGAGGCTGCCCGTGCCGGTGATGCCGGCCGCGGTTTTTCAGTTGTCGCATCCGAAATCTCCCACATGGCGGGACAGACCAGTGAAGCAACTGAGCATATCACAGACATAATAAATAACTTTGCGGCAACCATAACCGAAGTGGTCCGAGTAATCACCCGCATGATTGACGGAATAAATACAGAGAAGCAATCCACAAGCAATACAGCCGGAATATTTGATCTCATCAAGTCCAACAGTGTATCCGTCCGCGAACAGCTTGATGAGCTCACTGAAAATGTAATGGAGCTCAAGGCTGCCAACAGTGCGATATCCGATTCCATACAGACAATCTCAGCCGTCTCCGAAGAGGTATCTGCACACTCAAGCCAGACACTCAATCAGGAGAACGAAAACACTGAGATTCTTAAGCGTATTGATTCTAAAATGCAGGAGCTTATAAAGCTGACTGATAACAGATAAACAGCTCTAATTTCTGTTCTTCTTAATGATGCCGACAACCTTATGCATTGTATTTATCATTGCTGAAAGTTCGTCGGCATCAACCTGTTCCTCTATATCGTCGAAGCAGCGCTTCATGTAATCGCGTTCCTCCTCCATAAGTCTGTGTGCTGTCTTGGTAAGCTCTACATAGGTCTTGCTCTTCTCCGCATTAGTTTTCCAATCAATATATCCCTTATCCTGAAGCTTCTGAACCGCCTTCGAGATGTCCTGGATTGACATATTCATCATCTCGGCAAGCTCCCACAGATAAGCCCCGCTCTCATGCTGCGAGCTCTTACTGCAATGCTCGATATAATACAAGAAAAGGTAGTCAGCACGCTTAACCGAACTGAATACCTTATCCACATCAAAAGTCTGTACAAAAAAATCTTCAATCGCTGATCTGCTTAATTCATGCATTGGCAATACCTCCATCTTCTTAATATTATATCAGTGATGTTGGGGGCAAAACATGTGCTATAAACTTAGCATGTATAACTTATTATATTTATGCATATCACGACTTTTGGAAGAAGCTTAGATGTTCTTAGAACTCTGTTCACACACTAGCCAGAACCGG